>NZ_JAVRKK010000239.1:0-2042 GCF_031962545.1 Candidatus Igneacidithiobacillus taiwanensis | reverse complement strand
GTTTGCCAAGAATATTGACTACCAGCGTCTCTCCATCCCACCAGAAAAAGATTTCCCTTGCCATCTTCGTTATCAACAACTTGAATTCATTCGAATTTATTACCCATCAAATGACCTTGGATTGCCACTCAGCGCCGTCAAGTGAACAACTTGCAGGCTAGATACGCAACTATATTGAACACATTCCCCGCCCCTCGATTTATTTTACTTCACAAATCAGATCAAATTGCTATCTCACTCTCTAGGCTTCGACGCTGACGAGCGTTCATCTGCTAATGCTGACTAATACAAAGAGCATTATATCATGACAAACATTAGGTTACCTCGGTTTTTGGCAGCAAGCTCACGCAGGCAGGATTCGGAGATACCACCATATGCCTACCCCATCATACCCCGCATCATGGCCGGCATGCCGTCCTGGACGAAGCGGGTAATTTCTCTGGCATGCGCGTGGATCACTCGTACCATTTCCGGATCACTGGAGGTTTCGGTGACCGCCACCCCATCCTTCAACAGATTGAGCTTGCGTTGATAGAGCGTGGGATGGGCGAACATCACCGGTACGCTGCGGCTCATCGGATAGGGGAAGGGATGATCCTCTGCCAGCCGGGCGTACATCTGCTCGACATGGGCCTGCAGCAGTGCCGCAGTTTCTGGGACGAAAGAGATGGTCACCGCGTGAATTCCATCAGGCAGAAAGGTCACCTTGCGATGCACCTGTGCATGCCGCTCGAAGAGCTCCATACCCGTGCGCATCGGCCCTCGATTCTCTGGAGACATCATCGCCCGCATCCCCTCCTCGTCTTGGCCATTCCCCATCATGCCTCCCATCATCCCGCCCATGCTCGAGGCACTGGCGGAATCCAGACGGACATAACCCAGCAGGGCCAGGGCCGAAAAAATAGACTTCATCATTTGTCTGCGATTCATCGTTGCCTCTCCTTGTAAAATTACACCAGTTTCCAACGTCGCCGCTGCCACAACGCATATAGCGCCGGAATTACCAGTAGCGCCAATAACGCCGCGCTGAACATCCCCCCAACCACAGGGGCCGCAATGCGACGCATCATGTCTGCTCCCGTCCCATGGCTGAACATGATCGGCAACAAACCGACAACCACCAAAGTAAGGGTCATAACCAAAGGCCGCAGTCGTAGCATGCTGCCTTCTACCACTGCCGTTTGCAGGTCGTGCCAATTCTCCAGGGCGTTGCGCGCGCGTCGGCGATACACCGCTGCATCGAGATATAAGAGCATGACCACGCCAAATTCTGCCGCTACGCCGGCGAGCGCAATGAATCCAACAACCACCGCTACTGATAACTTGTAGTGCAGCAAGTAGACCAACCACAGGCCGCCGAGCAGAGAAAAAGGAAGGGTCACCAAGACAATTCCCACTTCCACCACGTTACGGAAATTGAAATAGAGCAGCACCGTAATCAGCAACAGGACCGCGGGTACTACTAACAGAAGGCGATGATCGGCACGCTCCATACTTTTGTACTCGCCGACCCAATCGATGGTATACCCAGCGGGCAAATGCACATGTTGGGTCAGTGCCCGTTTGGCGGTCGCCACATAACCACCAATGCTGGTACTGGGCTGGAGGTCAATGGTTACCCAGGAGTTCAGCTGGCTGTTGTCGCTGGTCAGCATCGCGGGACCTTTCTCGAAGCGAATACGCGCTACCTGCGCCAGCGGAATCTGAGCGCCGTTGGGGGCGCTCACATAGGCATTCTGCAAGGCCGCAAGAGACTGGCGCTCAGCGCGTGGATACCGAAGATCGACGGGAAAACGCTGCACCCCCTCTATGGCAGTGGTAAGGACCTTGCCGCCAATCGCCGTTTCCACGACGGTGTTGACGTCCGCTACGGAGATGCCGTAACGCGCTGCGGCTCGGCGCTTGGTATGGATGACGATATATCTTCCACCCAAGGCATGCGCAGCATATACCGACTGGGTACCAGGGACAGACGTCAAGGCGCGCTGAATTTCCTGTCCAAGCCGATTTAGAGTAGCCAAATCCGTCCCGGTGACTTTGAT
>NZ_JAVRKK010000238.1:0-2068 GCF_031962545.1 Candidatus Igneacidithiobacillus taiwanensis | reverse complement strand
CAAGAGCTCGACGCGCTGCAGACTTTTGGGGTCTCGCCGGTACAGCGCCTCGTTTTACCCAAGGTCATTGCCCTAGCCGTCACCATGCCGCTCCTGGTGATCTGGACCGATCTGGTCGGGCTCTTCGGCTCCATGCTGGTCGCCAATTTCAGCCTCGGCATCAGTCCCGACTTCTTTCTGCGCGAGTTGCCCATTATGGTGCCCGCCTTCAACTTCTGGTTGGGCATTATCAAAGGAGTGCTCTACGGCATCCTCATTGCCTGGGTGAGCGGCTACCATGGCCTGCGCGTCAAGGCCAACACCAACAGCTTGAGCCGCGAGACCACCAACTCCGTGGTGCTGTCCATTACTCTCGTCATCGTCATCGATGCCATCCTTGCCATCATTTTTGCCGACGTTGGTTTATCGACCACATGAGCGCCAACGATATCATCGTTTGTCGGGATCTCGGCACCCGTTTTGGCAGCCGCTGGATCCATCGCCACCTCGACCTAGCGATACAGAAAGGCGAAATTTTGGCCATTGTGGGCGGCAGCGGTAGTGGCAAAACGACCCTGCTGCGTAGCATCATCGGCCTCAACCCCATTGCCGAGGGCAGCATCGAGATCTTTGGGCAGCGCCTCGATCGCCTCAACGGCCGCGCCGGTCGCTTGCTGCGCCAGCGTTGGGGGGTGCTCTTTCAGCTCGGCGCCCTGTTCAGCGCCCTCACGGTTTTCGAGAATATTGCCTTCCCTTTACGCGAGTGGGGTGGCATTCGCCGGGAAGACATCTGCGCTTTGGTGGCGCTGAAACTGCAGATGGTAGGGCTGCGCCCGGAGGATGCCAGCAAGCTCCCCGCCGAACTCTCCGGCGGCATGGTCAAACGCGTAGCCCTCGCCCGCGCCCTCGCCCTGGATGCCGAAATCCTCTTTCTCGATGAGCCAACCTCTGGCCTCGACCCCATTGCTGCCGCCGATTTCGACCGCCTACTGCGGCAGATTCAGGCCGACATCGGGCTTACCGTAGTCATGATCAGCCACGACTTGGAAAGCATCGCAGCTACCGCTGACCGCGTGGCGGTGCTCTCGGGTGGCAAGGTGCTCAGCATCGGCCCGTTGCGGGAGGTCGCCAAAGTCGATGATCCGTACGTACGCGATTTCTTCCACGGCAGCCGCGGCGAGCATTTGCTGCAGTCGCTCTGCTAAGGAAGTCTGGCGAGGTCTTCAGCGGCCCCAGCGCGGGCCGATGCTGCGGTCGATGGCGAGCTGATCGAGAATCCGCGCAACCACAAAATCCACGAGATCGTCTATGCCTTGCGGCCGGTGATAAAAGCCCGGACTCGCCGGCAGAATGCATACCCCGAGGCGGGAGAGCTTGAGCATATTCTCGAGATGAATGGCGGAAAGCGGCGTCTCTCGCGGCACCAGAATGAGCTTTTTGCCCTCTTTGAGCATGACATCCGCAGCCCGCTCGATGAGATTATTGGAGACCCCCTGGGCAATGGCCGCCAGGCTACCGCCGGAACAAGGGCAAATGACCAGTGCCTCGGGAGCGTGCGACCCCGAAGCCAAAGGCGAAAACCAGTCTTCTTGCGCATAGGCATGTATCTCGCCGCGCTCCTGCCCGGTCTGCGCCCGCAAAAAAGCCGCCGTTTGCTCCGGTTGCGGCGGCAGCTGCAGGCCGAGTTCCTCGCGCAACACCACCCGCGCAGCGCCAGAGACCACGAGGTGCAACTCGAGGTCTTGGGCAAGCAAAAGTTCGAGAAGGCGCAGGGCATAGACCGCCCCCGAGGCACCGGTAATGGCCAAACCGATACGGCGACGCTGCGTCATGGTACTCGCTCCAGCGCCTGCAAGAGGCGCTCGTGAATCCCTCCAAAAGCGCCATTACTCATTACCAAAATCTGATCGCCACTTTTGGCATCTCGGCATAGATCGGCAACGAGCGCCTCGAGATCACGATAACTGCGACCGCCCTCGGGCAGCACCGGATCCCAGCCGAGTTCGGCCGGCGCATAGAGATACACGGCATCTGCCACCGCCAGACTCGGGCCGAGGGTGTCTTTGTGGACGCCGAGCTTCATGGTGTT
>NZ_JAVRKK010000237.1:0-2071 GCF_031962545.1 Candidatus Igneacidithiobacillus taiwanensis | reverse complement strand
TTGCCCAGTCGCTGGGCGAAAGCCCCCGGACCCAAAACAGAGCATCCCCCTGACTGCCGAGAATGAGGCTGCGAAAATTCGGCTCGACCTGGGCTACCGTCACCAAGGTCAAAAAGTCGACGGGTTTCTGTACGACCGTACCGAGGGAGAGACGCTGCCATTGCCGGTATTGTTCCTGGGAGCGAGGATAAACGGCCTCCCAGAGCACATCCTGCGCGCCCGCTGCAGGCAAGGTCGCCATGCTCAAGGCCGGGCGTTTCTCGGCCCGTAACAGCTTGGCCAGGGCGGGGCTGGGGATTCGACCGAGGCCAAGATAGCGCAAGGGGTGCAGTCGATCGAGAGTGGCGCGCAAGGCCTCGGGATGGGCACAGGGCCCAAAGCCATAGCCCAAACGATCGATACCGGCAGTACTGGCGGGGAAGAGACTGGAATCCTCGACCTCGAAGGTGAGGATCATACGCAGATCGCGCCGCTTCTCACTTATGGCGCGGCAGAGTTCGACGCCAAGGCGCAGCTCGTCGTGGGCCGCGCCCCCCTGTAACCACAAGACCGGGCCGCGGTCTCCCGGCAATTTCAACCCGCCCCAGCGCGCATTGGCCTGGGCGCGTCGCCCGGCGCGGGCATCCTGCCAACTCGCCCAGCGAGCCCGCCAATAGTTGCCACCGTAATAACTGCTCATACATCCTCCTCCAGCGCGCGCCCGATCAGGACATCGGCACGGCGGCGCTGGCTGCGCATCTGTGCCTGCAATTGCTCTTGCAAATGGGCCATCTCGGCAGCCGAAGCATCACTGGCCACGCGCAAGGGCTCGCCCCAAAGGACGACGACCCGGCTGCCCGGCCAAGGCAGCAGAAAATGATCCCAACTGGAAAAGATCTTCCCCCAACGACTCGAAAAAGTGACTGGCACAATGGGTAGACCCGTCCAACGCGCCAACTCCAAGACCCCCATCTGCAAGACCTCGCGTGGGCCGCGCGGACCATCTGGGGTAATGGCCAGATCGGAACCAGCGCGCGCGGCACGGAGCATGCCCTTGGCGCCCTTGAAGGCGCCGCGGCGGCTCGAGCCTCGCACCGCCGCGTAGCCCCAGTGGGCCATTGCCTGGGCAATGAATTCCCCGTCGCGATGCTCGCTGATGAGAATGCTTACTTGCCCGCCACCCAAGCGCCGATAGGCAGCAGGAATGAGGGCCAAGCGCCCATGCCAAAAGGCGAGGATGATCGGCTGCCCGCCGGCGCGCAGGGCACGGATCGGTTCCGCCCCCTCCTCGCGCCAGCGCAGGCTGGCGGCGATCCCCCGTAAGAGCGCTGCCGCCAGCCAGGCGGCACTCGACTGCCAGCGCCCTTCCAGCCGCACCCTTCAGCTTCTCGCCGTGCTCAGGGTGGCAAAACTGATGCGCGTCAGCCCCGCCTCCTGGGCGGCGTCGAGAACGTCGATCACATACTGCTGGGTGGCGTCCTTATCGGCGCGCAAGACGATCACGCGCTCCGGGTCCTGGGCGGCCAGGGCCTTCAGTCGCTGCGACAGGGCGCGCATGGACAGCACTTGTCCGCCAATCGAGACTTGACCACTGGCACTCAGGTCGATGGTGATGGGGGTCTTGGGCTCCCCTTTTGCCGCCTGCTGCGCCTTGGGTAGCTGCATGGAGAGATGGCTATTTTGCACAAAAGTCGTCGTCACCATAAAAAAGAGCAGCAAAACCAGGACGATATCGACCATGGAGATGACGTTGATCTCCGGCTCTTCCATCCCGGAGCGGGCGCGAAAATTCACTTTGTGGCCTCCGGCAGCAAATTGACGAGCTTCAACACATCCTTTTCCGTCGCCAAGATCAAGGCTTCTACCCGCCCGCGAAAGTAGCGGTAAAAGAGCAGGCTCGGAATAGCCACGATGAGCCCGGCTGCGGTGGTGATCAGGGCCTCGGCAATGCCACCGGCGAGGGCTTTGGGGTCGCCCATACCCACCGCACCGATGGCCGCAAAGGCATGCATGATGCCAAAGACGGTACCGAGCAGGCCGAGGAGCGGCGCCACGCCGGCAATACTGCCCAAAAAATTGAGATAGCGATCGA
>NZ_JAVRKK010000236.1:0-2077 GCF_031962545.1 Candidatus Igneacidithiobacillus taiwanensis | reverse complement strand
TGGCCGGCAACATTTGAAAAGATCTTGTTCGGACAGGAAAACACGTTTGGCTAGTATTTGAGCAATTTGACAAATACGATGAACCGTCTTTAGTTGGCGTTTGTGACACAGAACAAGCTGCCCACGCAATGGAAAAAGAAAAGAAAAGAGAGGTAGGTTACAATTTTGCTCATGCCTATGCAATGGAAAAAGAAAAGAAAGGAGAGGAAGCTTACAATCTCATCTGGAGCATGAAAGAAGAAGTATGGGGCAAAAAGAAGGAGGATAATCATGCCTAAATTCCGCAAGAAGCCAATTGTGGTGGAGGCGTTCCAACCGGCCATGACAAAATATAAGGACTGGCCGTTGTGGGCAACGGCAGCAAAGGAGGCCGAGGAGCTAGTAAGAATAACAACATGGGGTGCTTTTAAGCTTCTTACGCTGGAAGGGTATATGCCAGTCAATCCCGGAGACTGGATTATCCGGGGCGTGAAGGGTGAGCTGTACCCGTGCAAAGATGAAATCTTCCGGCAGACTTATGAAGAAGTGGAGGAGTAATTATGGACGCACAATCAGGTAGCTTGTTGGTATGGCACTTTATGCATAAGGATCGGTGTCTTTATAGTTATGAGAAGCTGCCGGAGGAAGAGCCTGTTAAGGTGGTGCCAGGACAGACTTTGCGTATTTCTGATGAGCCTGTCCCCTATTTTCGAGGTTTTCATGGGGCGACCGAGGCACTTAGCGCGCTTGTTAGTGCTCCCGGAATTGTCAATGCTCCTGGTCCAGTCGTTCAACGGGCTGTATTGAATGGTGCAATAAAGACTTGGCCGGGATTCTTAGGTGGGTATAGCGCATGTGCTACGGAGCGGACATGTCTATGGCTTACAGATGCAAGTCATGTACTTCACGAATTTTCCCTCTGGTGCGTGGAGGAAGCGTTACGGTTTAGCGTCGGACGATGGGAAGTATACCCTCCTGATCGGCAATTGTTGGACGCCAAGCGCGAGTGGTTACGCGGGAAAATTTCTAGTAAGAAACTAGAGACAATGGTACAGGAAGCATGGTGGAGGACGTGGGAGGCGGTAGGAGGGGTGCATAGATTTGGCGTTCGTCACAAGATGGTATTTTGGGATAGTGTTCGACTAGATCCAGTGAAGGCGGTCAACGATGCGGTTTTCGAAATACACCTTTGGAGGACCATCCCAGAGGTAGAACTAAACGCCGAGTTAGAGAGGCGACTATTGGCTCTTGCGCAAAAGAAAGAAGGAAGGAGTGATCATGATGGCTTATGGAACATCAGGTGGCACAAAGGATTGTTCCCCTAAATATGTCGTGATCGCAGACTACCCACCGTTTTTTATTTGTCCTCAGTGTGGCAAACTGGTGAAGCGGGGTGAGGTACACGACTGCAACTCCAAAGGCTACGTTATAACGTCTCCGGCGCCCACTACAACAGTGTCTGCGTCTTCGCCACCCACCACAGTGTCTGCCTCCGTTGCCGTCTGCCCCATGTACCACGGCACGGGCTTAGTTAGAAAGCAGGGTTGATGCGACATGACAGGATATTTTGGACTACGATCCAATCGGGGCCGGCCCCTGGAGGAATTGATTACAATCGCGAACGCTCAGTACAGGGCGCAGAGGATTGCGCTGATCCACAAGGTGCCCACGGCGTGGATTCCGCTTCGTGGATCGGATGGACGCATTTCGTCCGCTAAGGTGGCGGAAAAGGCGGCGGTGGACTTCATCGGCGTATATCGTGGCCTCCCCATCGCCATTGAGGCAAAGCACTCGTCGGGTGATCGAATCGCCTGGTCCCGCGTTACCGAGCACCAAGCAAGGTTTCTCGATGACTGGCAGGCGGCGGGTGGTATCGGTTTTGTCATTGTCAGCTTTGGAATGCGTCGGTTTTTCATTGCACCATGGAAGCACTGGCGCGAAGCGGGTGAGCTTTCGGCGTCGTGGCGTCCCGGACAGTTTGAGGGGAGCAGGGAGATTCCACTTGGTGGCCGCGTACCGTTGGACTATCTTCGGGCGGCGGAGGATGGCTGGTTAAACAATGCGATAGTTGGCTAGTTTTTGTCGTGGGGTGTCAATG
>NZ_JAVRKK010000235.1:0-2127 GCF_031962545.1 Candidatus Igneacidithiobacillus taiwanensis | reverse complement strand
CTGGCGGGACTTTCTCAAAATCTGCCTCGACTTCTTCGTTCGTGCTGGCGGGTCGCTCGCCATATCACCCAACTGGCGCAATTGGCTGGGCATGCCTTTCCGGCAAACTTGGGTAGTCTCGCGAGACGAATCGAACATCAGCCGCGCACAACGCCGTTGGCCGCGTGCGCGACGCGCCAAATTACGGAGTACGCTTGTACGCTTGCTTGCTTACGCATTGAATATCGACATCAACACTCCGCTCGGCGAAGATCGCGTCGATACCCTGCTGCAGGCAGCCTGGGAGGCGCTCGGGGACGCGGGGCTCCTGCAACTTTCTGACCAGGGTAGGGTCCTGCCCCTCGACCGGCTTGCCTTTACCCCGATCAGCGACGCTTGGGTCTGCCCCGTCACCCGCCGTTTTCTCGATACCACCCTGTGCGGACTCACACCCTACCTGCCGGAGAAAGCAACGGAAGAGACCGCCCGTTGCGAGCAAGTCTCCTTGCCCCTCTACGACGCCCCCTTCGGCGACGTCACCGATGAGCTTGAAAGAATACGCAGAGGCCGGGCGTGGCTGGCCCAGCAGGAGCGCATTGTTCAACTTCGCGAACATGGTTTGTGGTCGAATTTGAACGACAGGGTCATTGAGCTTGCACCTTACTACACCGTTGCGGAACACTCGGCGCAGCAAGATTCGCGCACGCTCGCGCGCTATGAAAACGCGTTCAAGTCGGGTGACTTGAATCTGCTCTCCTGCTCGACCACGATGGAGATGGGGATCGACATCGGCGGCATAAGCCAAGTGGCGATCAATAATGTCCCCCCCCACCCCACCAACTACCTACAGCGCGCCGGTCGAGCCGGCCGCCGCCGCGAATCGCGCGCGGTGGTGATGACGCTTTGCAAATCGAACCCTCACGACCAGGCAGTCTTTGCCAACACCCGCTGGGCCTTCGACACATCGCTCCCGGCACCCCGCGTATCTTTGGATAGTCCAATCATCGTGAATCGGCATGTTCACTCGTTGCTGCTGTCCCGATTTCTAACCGAAGTGCTACAGAGCAGCGGAGAAGAGATCACTCGCATGAGTTGTGGGCTGTTTTTCCTTGGCGACAACCCGCTGGTTGACCGCTTTACCGCATGGTGTCGCGGCTTATCATTACGCACATCGCCGGACCTCTCGCGGGGCCTAACCCAGCTTCTGCGCCACAGCATTTACGAAGGATTTGATCTTATACGGCTCTGCGACAAAGCAGCTATGGAGATACAAGAGATTGCGCTGGAATGGAAACGGGAATGGGAAAATTTAGACCAAGAAGCTCGCGAAGTTCCTATAGCAAATAACGCTGCTGCAGCAGCTATTCAGATAAGAATTCGCCGCCTGACCGACGAATATCTCCTTCGCGAACTGGCCACCCGAGGCTATTTGCCCTCGTACGGATTCCCAACCCACATTGCCTGCTTCGACAACTTGACACGGCTGCAACCTGAAGGAGGATGGCAGGGAGGCTTTAGAGACCGCGAAGAGAACCTCTACCGGAGGCGCGAATTGCCTAGCCGTGATTTGGTCACGGCCCTTCGAGAATACGCACCTGGGTCAGAAATCGTTCTTGACGGTCTTGTCTATAAATCTGCAGGTATTACTCTCAATTGGCACACCCCAGCCACTCAGGATGACGTGCGCGAGATTCAGAATATCCGCTGGGCGTGGCGCTGTCACCACTGCGGTGCGAGTGGCTCAAGCCCTAGCCTTGCCATGGCGCAACAGTGTGATTCATGTGGTGAAGCTATTGCTAAGAATAATATTCGCGAGTTTCTCGAGCCTGCCGGGTTTGCAGTCGATTTTTACAAAGAGCCAACCAATGACATTACCACGCAACACTTCGTCCCAGTTGAACCAGCTTGGGTTGACGCAAAAGGCCAATGGGCTTCACTGCCTAACCCGTCGTTAGGTCGGTTTCGCGTTTCACCCAACGGTCATGTGTTCCATCAGTCACGAGGTATAAACGGTACTGGCTACGCTCTGTGTCTGGAATGCGGCCGGGCAGAACCGATGCCCAAAGAGGGTGATCTACCGGAGAACAGTGATACACCGGTGGCATTTAGAGAACCACACTACAAACTCCGCACGAGAAGGGATGGACA
>NZ_JAVRKK010000234.1:0-2130 GCF_031962545.1 Candidatus Igneacidithiobacillus taiwanensis | reverse complement strand
TATGCAAGACGGACTGTAGACGCAGCCATCCGCGCCCAGTGGTGAGCAGGTTTCCAAAGGGCGGCTAGCTCTTTGGCCTACAGCGACGTAGTTGCGTAGTAGGTTAGGACCGAGATCAGCCCCCGATGCCAACACCACGCCCGCATCTCTCCCGCCCCATCGGGGGCGGCGGTGGTGGCTTTATTCGGAACTCGGATCATGCCACCCGACTCGGCGGGTTCCCGCGCTCCCCGTCCCTGCCCCTTCGGGGCGGGTCCCTCGCCCAGCGCGGCAGCGGCGCCGCTGCCCGCCTCGATCGGCAGTCGTGCCGTGCATGGGCCTGATGGTCTGCCAAGGGATCGATGTGGACTTGGCTGCCGTCCCCATAGCTGGCGACTGTGCCGGACCAGACAAAGATACACTCCGTCAATAAGAAATTTTTATCAGTGTTTAGCGGCTAAACACTAGCTTATAGTAATGTGTAAAGTGCAGAATCCCGGGGCGAGCTGTGCAGTGCTGGCGACCGTGCAGGCCTAGCGTACAGCGGCGGGACGAAGGCTACCGGGTAGCCGAAAATAATGGTAACGCAAGATAAAGCCTACCGGCAAAAGGGGAATCTCAACTCGGCTACTCTCACTGATCTCTGGTGTTGGCTACTCGGTAGCCGTCGGTAGCCGTCTATCAGCGTACAGCGGCTGTACGCCGATAAAAATTTCTTATCCTACCTTGGTTCCAGATCGACAGATCAGAAACCTAAACCCGTCTGCCCGAGACCTAGCGAACGGAGTGAGCGCAGGGCGCAGGGCAGATTAAAACCGTCGAAGGACTGAGCAGTCGTAGATTGTGGCTCCGGTCTGAGATTGGGGGTGCATCGAGGCCCGCCCTCTATAGAATAGAAGAGAGAATTTCTATCTTATTGATTATAAACGGTTATATTTTTTCTGTTGTAACACCAGCTGTGATACATCGATGTAACACCAGCTGTGTTACAGATTGGTATATGATCCTTCAATTTTGGTATATGATATACCATTATTGATACATTGATATATCGATGGGGGATTGAAGCCATGGACGTAATCACAGAGGCGGACGGGAAGGCGCGGCTAAGAGACCTACAGGAAGCGGAAGAGAAAGCGCTAGAAGAGCGCGAAGAAGCGAAAAAGAACCACGGATTCACTCAGACATATCCGAAAGGCTGGCAGCGCATCAGAGAGCTTGCTAAAGGCAACCCGGGTGCGACTGGACTGTATGCGTTCTTTGCCGAGCATATAGATCCGTCTTGCGGGGCAGTAGTGGCCGATCAGGCTTTTCTCGCTAAACAAATGGGCGTGAGCCGAATGACTATTTTTCGGTGGCTGAATTACTTAGAAGAAAAACAGGCGGTAATACGCATACCCGTAGCGGGTAAAGTTTGCGCTTATGCGCTCAATCCACACGAGGTGTGGAAGGGCTATAACACCAGCAAAGATTACGCCGCATTTGTCACCAAGACGCTGGTTAATAAGGACGAGGCAATCCAGCGGCGGATCATGTCAATGTTTAAGGCAAGTGAACCAACGGAGCATGCGAATGGGCAAGATGGATGATGCCTTACAGGTTTCAGGATTTGACCCTGAAGCGGTTGACTTAGACTTGCTGATCGGCTGGTTTGCTTTGCTCAAAAAATGGTCCGTCGCAGAACACCACTTACTCGCGTTAGGGAAAAAGAGCCTTTGCGGAGAGATTCGAGACAATGGTCGCCGGCTACGGATGAAACTAGAGGGCGGACATGAACATGATACCCAATAAAGCCACCACCCCGCCCCCCTTAGGGGCGGGAGAGACAAAAGCCCAGGCTCTGGAGTTCATCCGCTTTTTGCTCCATCACGTCGCAGTTCTGGAGTTTGCCGCTGGTGTGTACTCTGCAGAGACTCGCAAAGTAGATCGCGTGCTGCCTGCCCGCTTGCGTGTAACTAGCATTGCAGACTGGGGCAGGCTTGAGCCTTGGCTGAGAGCACAAAACTCTCAGCAACCAGCGAACGTCTGGACGCGGCCAGCCGTGCCAGAGCACCCGATCATCATGCTAGACGACCTGCCGACCGCTAAAGCGCTGGCTGTCGCTCAGAAATACCGTGGCGCGGCTGTAGAGACATCGCCCGGTAACGCTCA
>NZ_JAVRKK010000233.1:523-2174 GCF_031962545.1 Candidatus Igneacidithiobacillus taiwanensis | reverse complement strand
CGTTGTGATACCCAGGATGTCCTTACCGGCGCCTGTAAATTCTGCGCCGGGCAATGCCCCTACGGGCACCGCACGGGCAGCAGTAAGCGGCCGAAGATGCTTGGCTTCCAGGCGGCGGGGAGTGCGCCCTTCATCGTTGGCGACTTTGTGCGCGATCCCGAGACCATCGCCACTGCCATCCGCATCGGTCGGCCGATGTCTTGGGAGCAGGCGCACCAAGTAGAGAAAGAAAGCGGCGGCTGGTTTGCCGGCCATAGCGATGCCGAAATCCTCGAAGCCCAGCGCTGGCTGGCGCAGTACGAGGGGGTTTTCTGCGAGCCCGCTTCTGCCACCTCCGTGGCAGGGGTGGTGGCGGCAGCGCGGGCGGGCAAGATCGAAGCCGGGGCGACGGTGGTTTGCACCCTCACCGGCCACGGTTTGAAGGACCCGGATACCGCCATTGCCCAGGGCGGCACGGTACTCACCGTCGATGCCAAGCTCGAGGCGGTGCAGCGCGCCATCCTCGACCACTGATGCCACGCCTTGGCCTGTGGTTGCACGGGCTGGCGGGGCGGCCGGGGGAAAGCTATGGCAGCTTGCTGCCGCGCCTGTGGGGTGCCGGACGGGCGGAGCGCCTGCCGGCGCAGTCGTCTTTGGAGGTGGCGGGACGCTTGCTCGGCTTTGCCGGCCCCCTGCCCGCCGCTGCCCTGCTGGCCGCCGCCGAGGCTTTGCCGCCTGGGGCGGACTGGCTGCTGGCCCTGGAACCCGTGGTCATTGGTGGTCAGACGGGAAGGGCGGTGCTGCAACCTGCGGGGCTTCTGCCGGCCGAAGATAACCAAGCCTTGCTCGCTGCCGCTCGCGAGCATTTTGCCGATAGCCCCTGGCAGTTGGAGAGTGGTGCGCGCCGCTGGTACCTGCGCAGCCGTTATCCCCTCGATTTGCAGACCCCCGATCCGGAAACGGTGTGGGGGCAAGAGGCGGTCCAGACTCCGGCGCAAGGTACCGACGCCCGCAGCGTTTTGGCCTTTTTGAATGAGCTGCAGATGCTGCTGGCAGCGCACCCGCTCAACCTGGCGCGCAATGACCAGGGGCTCGACTCCTGGTGCTACTTTTGGCCCTGGGGCGAGGGTTGTCTGCCCGCAGCGCGCCCAACCAGCCCCTGGACCCACCTCATCGCCACGCAAGAGGAACTGCAGGCGACAGCGCGTTGGCTGGGTATGGCCTCGGAGATGCCGGCGGCGGTGGCGCCGGATACGGCTCTGCTCTGGGTCTGGCCGGGAACTTGGCGCGACCCTGCCACCGCCGAGGGCTTCGATGCCCAAGCGGGCATCCTGCGGCCTTGGCGTCGGCGCGCGCGCATCGAGCTCTATACTGGCATCCTCGCCCGCGGCGGCGAAGTCGAGCGGGTGCGGCTGGGCCCGGCCAGCCGCTGGGCATTTTGGCGGCGCAGCTTGCCGGGAATCGCCAAGAGGTCGGGTAACTGGTGAGCGTAGTAGAAATCTGCACCCGCAGCCGTAGCCCGGAGGTCGAGGCCGCTGCCCTGGCCTTGGGCTACAGCCCCTTACAAGCACGCATCATTGCCGGGCGCCTTGGGGCCGAGCAGGCGGATCAGCTCGCCGCCCTCCTGCAAGGCGGGGTGGCGCAGCTCAGCCCGCCCGACGCTCTGCCGGAT
>NZ_JAVRKK010000233.1:0-513 GCF_031962545.1 Candidatus Igneacidithiobacillus taiwanensis | reverse complement strand
GCCGGATATTGAAAAAGCCGTAGAGGCGACCATTGCTGCCCTACGGCGAGGCTTGCCCATCCTGCTCATTTCCGACTTCGATGCCGATGGGGCATCCGCCCATGCCGTCCTCAAGATCGCCTTCCGCGATCACTTCGGGGTGCCGGAGGAGCGTCTGCACAGCTACATCGGGCATCGTCTGCGCGACGGCTATGGGGTTTCGGAAAATCTCACCGAGCGCATCCTTGCCGAAGCCCCGCGCCCGGCCCTGCTGATCACCGCCGACCAGGGCAGCACCGATCACGATCGAATTGCGCGGCTGCAAGCGGCAGGATTCATCGTTATCGTCACTGACCACCACGGCGTTCCCGATGCCGGCCCGCCCCCGGGCGCCGTTGCCTGCGTCAATCCGGTGCGTCGCGATTCCCACTTTACCGATCCCTACATTGCCGGGGTCCACGTGGCTTGGCTCTACTGCTGCGCCGTCCGCCAAGGCTTGTTGGCTTGCGGACTACTCCCGACCAATGCCCCCAA
>NZ_JAVRKK010000232.1:0-777 GCF_031962545.1 Candidatus Igneacidithiobacillus taiwanensis | reverse complement strand
ACCCAGCTCTTGACAGCAAAGAACAAGAGATCATCGTTTACTGTAAAGCTGGTGGTCGCGCTGCCCTTACCGCCCATCAATTGAAGAAATTGGGCTACAAACAGGTTCGTTCTATCGCTGGAGGAATCGATGCCTGGACTGCCGCCAACTATCCGTTAGAGCCCCTCTGAGGTGCCCTGGCAATGTTGGGAGGCATCGAAAAACTCCATCGCTACTCAGGAGGCATCCATTACATCTCGACGGCAACCATGCGGCACAGCACTCGCCTGCACTCCCAGCTGGCGCAGTCGTTTCGGCGGTTGCAGTACACCGCGTGGCCTTATATGGATGCCTCCGTTTGTGCAAGTCGACGGTCGATTAGTGGATCCGTTAGTCAAATACAGCCTTATATCCGGCCTGTACTGCAGGTTGTCCTGCTGGCCAGGGTAAGAATGTTTGCAATGGTAAGATCAATTAAGGAAAAGAGACCCCAAAAGGCCCCATAACGTCCCCAGATCATTTCTGCATGGCCGCGATGGGTAACCGCACCTAAGCGTACCGTCATCTCCTGAACGATATAAGCGACAGGAATCATCAGCAACAAAAAGGGAATAAAGAAGCCGATGCCGTACATCGCACCGGTTTGGGCGTAGGTAATGACACCGCCGGCATCGTTGTCAGCGATCATGACGAGAATGCCGGGCCCGATCAGGCTCAGGAACAGGAGCAGGCGCCGCCACCAGGAGGGATGGTGACGCAATTGATAAATCCGCCAGCGGTCTTCTATGCGCTGACGCT
>NZ_JAVRKK010000231.1:0-2186 GCF_031962545.1 Candidatus Igneacidithiobacillus taiwanensis | reverse complement strand
GAACATCCCTTGGGTCTCCACCTTGGCTCCGCGCATGACGCAACTCCCAGATTTCTAACGTTACGCAATTATACCACGGACTTTTTCAGCATCCTCTTAAGGAACATCGGATCTAGGCCAAAAAGCGTGTCTTGTACTCAATATTGGTGCAAGTACCCTGTCCTCAGGCCCTTTACCCCCCGAATTATCCCACTTTTCTCGAGAATTCTCGGATTGTTGCCACACCACCCCCTACGCGGCTAGCAGATATCTCCGCAGCAGGTACAAGTTGACCAAGGCAAATAGCGTGGTGAGCTGAGCCCCATTCTTGGCCAATCCCCGATAGCGCGTGATCGTCCGGCGCCGGCAGGCAACTGCGCATCGAGGCGCACGGCATTTTGAACCAGATCGTGAGCCAATCCGGCACCGAGTTGACGGAGGTTACCGACGGGAATGGTGGTTCAAACTGGGTAGGGCTGTCACCGCTCATCTGGCGAATCTATTTAGTAGTCGAGTAGGCGAAATACTATACATGATTTCTGCTAGTTAAGCCATGAATATGTGCTTGTTGCGGATCCTTTGGCGAGTCATCTGGCGGATTTTGTGAGGGTATCGCTCGGGAGATCAGGCGCACGGCTGGGCTTTCTGAGATGATGTCCTCCATCGATGTGGCGAGGTAGGAAATCCAAGCATTGAAGATGGGCTTCATGCCCCCTCAAGGGGGGTGTTCTTTGGGCGCTATCTCCGACTCTCAGTTGTTGCATGAAGATCGTATGGCGGACCGCTGATAGCCACAAATCTAGCAGGAGAATTTCTGGCTAATGGTCATATAGTAGACAATTACATATTCGCATAAACGAGCGCTAAAAAAATACATAAAGTGACCTTAGTGGTCGATATGCCCGGCGGAACGTTTGGGTATAATTTTTATAAAATGATGAATAATATCAAATAATGTAACTTATTGTGGTGCAAGATATACTGTCAGTTTCAGCCTCCGAAGCCACCAGGGATCAAGGGTACTTGGGTGCTCTTGTGCACATTACCCACTACAGAAATGCTCTGGGCATGGTTATTGACTAGATGTACCACCACCTGGGGGTCGTGGGCCATATTTTTGAGGCGCGTACGAATCTCAGCGGCAATCTCGTCTAAGGTTTTTCCGGCACAGGGAATGGGGCCGGCGAAGGGGACGGTGATTTCGCCATTGCTGCCGACCATTTGTGCTGGGATTGCGGTCATGATCGAACCGCTGCCTGCACCTACGCCAGTAGACCCAGTACTGGTTGCAAAGAGCATGGCAGGAGGTGCTTCCCAGATATAGACCTGCAACGTATCGCCGGGTCCTACCGTGTAGAGTTGAGGATTGGGGTTGGTGAAATACTGCAGATGATTCAGCTTTGGCTTTTCGATACGGTCTTTGATCTCGTGGGCCAAGGCATAGTTGACGTTGACCAGCTGGATGCCATCCAAGGTTTTATTGTGCCCGACCTGCTCCACGGCACCGACTCGTGGTCCTGCGTACGGCATATAGGCAGAGCAACCAGCGAGGCCGCTCACCGCTAGTATCAGGCCTAAGAGCTTCCAGTGAGGGGGTCGGCAAGGCATGAAGAATTTCCTGTAAAACGCATGGCAATGAATAGATTTTATCAGGACGGGGGCTGGGAAGGTAGGGCAAACCTTGGGATGAGGGGAACTGGCGGTTGGATTGAAGAGATCTTGTTGTTTTCAAGATAGTTACGGCTGGAGGGAGGGTTGCCTGGCAACATCCCTATTCATCGAGAAAAGATCCGGGTTGTTGGCAGTCGGGAGCTATTGTTGACTAATGGGATGAACCTACTGTTGCTTGCTCAGTAGATCCTCCATCGAGGCATCGGACCACGCTTGGGGGAAGGAGACGTTCATCCCATTAGATGAGACCAAACTGGGGCAACGTCCCGGCGGCCTGTCAAATCAGGGTTGCCCCTGTGCCACTACTGCCGCGACGCGATTCAAGCGGTCCCCCTCGGCACGCGCCTCGACCAACAACTGATCCCAGTCATCAGGTGGATGTCCGCTCTCCAGCATCTTGCGGAATATTCGGTAGGCGTCATCGCCACTCTCGTAGGCGCGCTTGGTTTCCTCGTCGTTGATCCAAGCAAATACGATCACCTTGCTTGGCGCGTGGTAGCGGAAAAACAGCCGGTATTGCTGAAAGAACTTGGCGC
>NZ_JAVRKK010000230.1:0-2317 GCF_031962545.1 Candidatus Igneacidithiobacillus taiwanensis | reverse complement strand
GACCTTTGGTGGAACCCGGCCGTGGAGGCGCAAGCCACGGATCGAGCCTACCGGATCGGCCAGCAACGGAACGTCCAGGTGCATCGGCTCATCACCCGCGCCACCTTTGAGGAGCGCATTAACGAGATGATGCGGACCAAGCGCGATCTGGCTAACCTGACTGTCGGGACGGGTGAGCAGTGGATCGGGAATATGAACAATGCGGAGTTGAATGAGGTGTTCAGCCTTGGTTAGCGGATGGGTATTGTCTTCATTGTCCTACGTGATAAATGGGCAGTAACCGATCCATTTCTGCAGTTAGAGGGTAAGCGTCTAGATAACCCACCTAGCGGTGGGTTCTTAGTTCATGCTGGGGTTGGATTGATCCAGTTCCAGGGTAGGAGTTCGTTAGAGGAGCACTTGCCGGGTGTCAGTTCTGCAGCGGATGATGTCATTGGCTCTCTGTCGCTGAATGGCCGCAATCAGTCTTAAGCAGGCATAGCCAGATGATGCCCAGTACCAACTAATTGTTGTTGATTTGACCCCAAGATGCTTATTCCAACCTTGGTACCCGGTCGGATTGGGCTGGGAACTCTCTGATTTCCAACCTCAGAATGCAAATAACCTAAAATGCCTCCTTTAATTTTGCGGGAGCGGGATTCAATAGATTTACTTGGTGAGTTTTTCACGCACTAATAACAAGAAAACAGGGTATTTTGATAGCTTTCATGTGGCGCCGTAATGATGGTAGTCAAAACGGCTTATGGTCATATATTGAAAATATAAAATTTTCTCATTCTGACCGGATGTAAAGTTGCGACAAGTGACCTTATATGTTTTTAAAGAACAGGGATGCGTCAGGATGGATGGCTGTAGCATGCTGTTTTATATCACTTTACGTCTATCAATGGTGATCAGAGTTAACTATCACAGCTGGCCTCCGAAGCCAAAGGTCACTGGTTCGAATCCAGTATCGCGCGCCACTTTCCTGCATTGTCTATTCTGCCAATCTGCACCGATACCGGCAGCGCTCACGCCGAGAACCTACAGCACCCAGCTCTGTTGGTAATGGCCTAGGTTTTGGCCGCCACCCGCCGCAAAAAGTCTTCCCACTGCGGGAGGATGCGTTCGGGCAGGTAGCGCTCGCTGTGCGCTACCCCCTGGCGCCGCAGGGCCTCGCGTTGGGCCTCGACCTCAGGACCGTAAAGAAGCGGGCGCAGGGCGGCCACGAGGCTCGCCGTATCGTAGGGGTCGAAGTAGCGGGTGGCATCGCCATACACCTCGCGGTGTACCGGGATATCCGAGGCCACCGTCACTCCCGCGCAGCGCATTGCCTCGATGCCGGAAAAATCAAAGCCCTCGCCCACACTCGGGCAAACCGTCACCAGGGCTTGGCGAAAGAGCAGGCGCAGGTTATCGCTCGGCACATTCTGCAGGAGAAAAAGACTACCCTCCTCCACCCAAGGGATCATGGCATCGAGGGCCTGCTCGTAATCCCAGCCAATATGCCCCACGAGGATCAGGCGCAGCTCCAGCCACACGCGCAGAGGGGGGTGTTTTTCGGATCAGGAGTGGGCATCGAGAATAGGAATACCGTATGCGGTTAATTGATGGTCGGCGGTAACCAACTGTAAGCCCTCCACGATCGCCTGTGCGACCAGCATGCGATCAAAAGGATCCCGATGATGCAGGGGTAGTCGTCCCGCCAGCTCCGCATGCGCTATCTGTATCGGAAGACCCAAAAAACTGGCCTCCAACAAAACGTCTTGCAGATTTTCGGGAGCCTCCAATTTCCCCATGGCTCGTTTGATGCCAATTTCCCAAAAACTCGCGGCAGAGACAAAGACAGGATTTTCGACCCGAGCAATTTCGGCACGAGCACGCTCCCCAAGCGCAGCATCATTTGCCAGCCACCAAAGAAACGCGCGCGTGTCCAGCAACAGATGGCTCACCAGTTCTCGAACTCCGCCAAAATCTCCTCGCTGCTTTGGTCAAAATCTGGCGCCATACGAATTTTCCCTTCGAGCAGACCCGGGCGACGCTGCCGGTTTTCGATAGAGGTAGGGACAAGACGCACTACCGGCACCCCAGCCTTGGCGATGAGCACGGTTTCGCCGGCCAGCGCACGCTCTACGAGTTTGGAGAGCTGGGTCTTCGCCTCGTACATGTTCACCTTCAGCATAGTACCCTCGCCCTAGTCAAGCGTTGGCCAACTATACGTGCGCGCGTTGGGTAGGGCAAGTGCCTGTATGCGTCCACCACCTTTGGCACTGTGGTAGATGTTGGAGGAGGAAGGATAGCGGTGGTTTCTGTCCGAGTCGATGGTGTGGCCGTTCGG
>NZ_JAVRKK010000229.1:0-2325 GCF_031962545.1 Candidatus Igneacidithiobacillus taiwanensis | reverse complement strand
GGGGGTGCGCGGGGCGGCAGCCCCCGCATCAAAGCAAATCCGCGTAGCACCGATTCATACAGGGGCCGGTCATGCTTGCCGGGGTCTCTGTCCCTCTGATCTTCGGAGCCGCCTCACAAACAAGCGGCGAGCGCGAGCGCTTAGGGCCGTGCAAGCGGACATGACAGACGCGTAGCGGCTGGCGTGGCCGGTTGCCTAGGCCCTGCGAGCGGCGAGGCGCATAGGGCGGCTCCGAGATCAGAGGCAGAGACCGGCATGGACCGGCACCGTCCTTACCAGGCAGAGCGCCGAGCGCGTAGCTGCGAGGGCGCGGGGACCGGCATCGAGGCCTCGATGTCCGGCACGAACTGGGGACCGTGCCAGCCCAGAGGCCTGCACCCTGTAAAGAGATAGAAAGGGGACATAGCAATATCAGGGCTTGCAGAGAAGGATGTATATCACACATGATATAGTTTATATCCTGTGTGATATATATATGGGGGACGTGTGAAGAAGGTTAACTCACAAGATGCTGTAACCGGGGAAATACTTCCCTATGCTTTGGTAGCGGTAAAACAGAAGATTCCAAACGGTTTTATGGAGGGATGGGTGGCGATGGGGCTTGGTAGTCCGATGAGAGCCTTGGCTGGGCTTCGCAAAGAACTTGGTGCTGATGGTTATGCGGTGCTGTTTGCCTTGCTTGAGCGGCTGAACTTCGAAAACGCTATCCATGTGGTACAGAAGGAGATCGCCGAAGAGCTGGGGATGCTTCAACCCAACGTCAGCCGGAGCATCAAGAAGCTGTTAGAGCTTGGAGTGCTGCTAGAGGGGCCGAAATTCGGCCGTAATCGCACCTATAAGCTCAATCCGGCCTATGGGTGGCGCGGGTCTGCTAAATCGCACCAGAAGGCCCTCAGAGCGCAGGAAAAGGCATCCTTGGCCGGTCTCAAGATCCACAAAGGCGGCAAGGCCGATTAGGAGGGATGCGAATTGGCCCAGAAACACGATATTGAAGCGATAATAACGCTCTTGGATGTGCAATATGAGGCGGTAAGACACGAACTAGAAAAGATCGCAAGAGAATGGGAGACAGCGACGGGGGATCGAGCGCTTTATTTGAACTCGGCGCGGAAAATATTGGGGATAAGGCTGCGAGAACTGACAATAGACATGTCTAACTTCCTCGGATATGACTCGAATAAGGACGTGACAACAGACATATCCGACTTCCTTGAATATCTCGGGTATGACCTCGATAAAGACGACGACTAAGCCGGTTTCCAAAGGGCGGCTAGCTCTTTGGCCTACTCGCAAACGTAGTTTTGCGTAGTAGGTTATGAGGAATGCCTGCAGACCGAGGCCCTCTGTCCCCGTGCTGATCCCGTCACCGGCCCCCTGGCTCCTACGTGCTCGCAGGGCCTAGGCAACGGGCCACGCCGTCGCTACGCTCCGTCATGTCCCCTTGCACGGCCCTAAGCGCTCGCACTCCGTCGCTGTTTTGTGAGGGGCCGGCTCCGGAGATCAAGCACAGGGACACAACGAGGCCCTCGGCCATTTCGGCATGAGTTTGTTTTGGGGTGAGGGGGCCTCACCAGAGATCAGGCACATGACCATGGCACAGGCGTGGACGGGGCAACAGTCAAAAGTTCAATGTCTTATTTCCGCCGAATTTATCAAACACGCCAATGTCTGGAACCGTCTTTTTATCGCCAACCTGTCTATCGTTTGCCGTGGTCTTTGCCGTTGTCTGCTTTGGCAAGGTCAATTCACCAGCGTCCAGCTTTTTCGTTACATACGAAAACGCCATCCGCAGCGCATTGCCCTTTTTCGGGCCTAGACCCAAAGACTCGGCAATCGTATTCCACTCCCACAGCATCTTGCGAGCCGCCTCGATCTCTCTGTAATGCTCCAGCACAAGCGCTGTCCGACCCTTCCGCGGGTTCACTCTCTTGGTAAGCTCAGACAAGTCCATATAGCCAATTACCCCCTTTTCGATACCTGTTTGATACCATATCGCAGAATTTACACTAATACGACTAGACTTTACTGCCATATAGATACCTTAGCAAGTGCCCAATAGCAGAAAATCTATCGAAACAAAGCAGACGGCAGCAGACTTATAAAGTACCATAACGCCAGCAGATAAATGGCTATTTTATAGCAGATCGCAGAATATAGTTAGTATGCTGATAATCTAAGCAGTAGCATGATACATATACTTTGCAGACAATAGCATAGACTTAGACGCTACCCTTCGGGTAGCTTTATAGCGCACAACCCCACCCGTGGTGTTGTGCTCTCTCCCGAAGGGCGCACTTATGCAAACTCTACGAGTTTGCCCGTGCG
>NZ_JAVRKK010000228.1:0-2360 GCF_031962545.1 Candidatus Igneacidithiobacillus taiwanensis | reverse complement strand
AAGCCTACTCCAGTCAAAACGTAGGGCAGCAGAACTCTCCCGGATTCTACTTCACGCAGGTCATGGTCGAGCTACAGGGCAGCTTCAATGTGGCGACGATTAATAACTATGGCCTCATCGACCAGATCGACGTGGACACGAACGGCGACGAGATTTTGGATATCACCTGACCCAAATCTGCCGCGCAAGCCCCTGGCTTTAGCCATGGGGTGAGCGGCAGCGGATTGTTATCTGATGTGGATACTGTATAATGCCTATATGTCAGAATATAAGGTCAGATACAAGTCGAACAACAACGTGGTATTTTCTTGTAAATACCATGTGGTGTGGTGCCCGAAGTACCGCCGCGACGTACTGGTGAACGGTGCGGATACTCGGCTCAAGGAGATTATACGGCAGGTGTGTATGGAAACCGATAGCGAAGTGCTGGAGATGGAAGTCATGCCGGACCATGTGCATCTGTTGGTCGAGGTGGACCCGCAGTTCGGCGTGCATCACCTGGTCAAACTGATCAAGGGGCGGTCATCGCGCCTGTTGCGCCAGGAGTTCCGCTGGTGTCGAACCAGGTTGCCGAGTCTCTGGACCAACAGTTATTTCGTTTCCACCGTAGGCGGAGCGCCGCTGGAAATCGTCAAACAATATATCGAGCAGCAGAAGCATGTCTAAAAAAGCCGGACCGTCATTCGTACTGGAGCTGCCCCTAGTCGTGAACCCTCACGAATCCAGGGTGCTGTCGGTGCGGTTCGAGGCCGGGCGGCAACTCTATAACGCGGTGCTGGGCGAAGCCCTGCGGCGACTGGATATGATGAAGGAATCCCGCGCTTGGGCGGCGGCGCGAAAGATGCCCAAAGGCGCGCCAAAATCACCGGAACAAAAAGCTCGTGCTGCCGAATTCTCGCTGATTGCCGAAACCATTGGTTTCACGGATTACGACATCCAGTCTTACGCTACGCGATGCAAGAACGCCTGCTGGATCGGTGACCACCTGGATGCGCACACGACTCAGAAAATCGGCACCAGGGCATTCACAGCGGCGCAACGCTATCAGTTCCGCACGGGTGGACGTCCACGCTTCAAGCCGAAGTGGAAAGCGCTGGAATCCATGGAAGGCAAGAGCAACGCGACGGGCTTGCGCTGGCGGGAAGACCACATCGAGTGGAACGGGCTTTCTCTCCGGGCGATCTACGACCAGAAAGACAAACACGGGGTCCAGGCGTTCGCCCTGCAACAACCTGTAAAGTATTGTCGCCTGGTTCGTCGAACCATTCGAGGTAAGACGCGGTGGTACGTACAACTGGTGATCGCCGGATACCCGAAGTGGAAAGGCAAGAACCCCATTCGTATTGGCAAGAGTAGTATCGACATCGGTCCATCTACCATTGCCGCCGTCAGCGATACCGGCGCGTTTCTGGAACAGTTCTGCGCCAATGTGCCAAGCCTTCAGAAAACGATCCGCCGGATGCAACGGGCCATGGATCGATCCAGGAGAAGGTCCAATCCCGATAACTACAACCAGGACGGCACCGTGAAAAAGCCAGCGCCAGGGAAACGCCTGCAATGGGTGTTTACCAACGGCTACCTGCGCCTGCGCGCCCGTCTCAAGGAATTACACCGGGTTCTGGCTGCCTATCGCCGGGCAGAACATGGCAAACTGGCTAACCGTATTATCGCCATAGGCAACACGGTCATGGCCGAGAAATTATCCTACAAAGCCTTTCAGCGGATGTTCGGCAAGAGCGTCCGCGACCGGGCACCTGGGGAATTCATGGGTCACTTACATCGCAAGGCTGCAAGCGCCGGTGGCGAGGTGATCGAGTTCCCCACCCGGACCACGAAGCTCTCGCAGAGTTGTCAGTGCGGGGCCGTGGTGAAGAAACCGTTGCGCAAACGCTGGCATACTTGTTCGTGCGGCGTTTATGCGCAACGGGATTTGTATAGTGCTTATCTGGGCCATCACGTTCGCAAGGATGGGGAGACCTGGAATCTGGACACCGAATCAGCTCGCGAGGGCTGGTGCGCTGTGGAACCGCTGCTGGAGAAAGCGGTGTCCGGTATAATACAACAAGCTGCGAAGGGCAGGCCGTTGCCTGCCAGCTTTGGCATTCGTGCCAGAGACAGAGCGGCTCTTTCTCGAATCGGTACCAGGGCAGGTGAAGATTCCGGATGTTGTAGCCCAACCGCAGCGACGGTTGTGGAGAGAGTCGGAAAGACATCTGAACCTGGATCCAGAACCCCCCGGCTTTAGCCGTGGGGAGGTTCAGCTGAACGCGCTTGTTTGGGTAGTCAACCAAACCTATAGGTGATACAGGTTTTCTGTGCCAACATCCTCGCAGAATCTTTGTCTGGGAGGCTCCCCCGCT
>NZ_JAVRKK010000227.1:0-2361 GCF_031962545.1 Candidatus Igneacidithiobacillus taiwanensis | reverse complement strand
TCCACCCTAGGCGGCTGATACTGCACGTGGTATATCGCCCCGCAGTCCTCACACACCCGACGCCCGGCCAAGCGAGTGACGATCTCCTCATCATCGAGAACAATGTGAAAGATATGCGTAATACCAACGCCTCGCCGCTCCACCACCAGCGCGTCTAACCCCTGCGCCTGCACCACAGTGCGCGGAAAACCATCAAAAACCACGCCGTTTTTGGCGTCATCCTGGCTAAGCCGCTCCGAGACGATACCCAGTATCAGTTCATCGTCGACGAGGGCGCCGGATTCCATCACTGCCTTGGCCCGTTTGCCCATTTCGGTGCCTGCAGCAACAGAGGCGCGGAGCATATCACCAGTCGATATGTGAGGCAAGCCTGTGCTTGCCGCCACCACCTTGGCCTGGGTACCCTTGCCTACCCCCGGCGCACCAAGCAGGATGATATGACCAGGTTGCATGACTAGCGCTTACCCTGCTGGCCGCTCTTACGCAGCAGCCCCTCGTAACGATGGGTAAGTAGATGGCTCTGAATCTGGGCCATGAGATCCATCATCACTACCACCACGATGAGCAAACTGGTGCCACCAAAGTAGAAGGGCACGTTGTATTCGGTAATCAGGAATTCGGGCAGAAGACAGACCAGGGTAAGATAAATTGCCCCCCACAGGGTGAGGCGGCTGAGCACTCGATCCATGTATTTGGCAGTTTGCTCTCCGGGGCGTAGACCGGGGATGAAGGCACCGGACTTTTTGAGGTTGTCCGCCGTCTCACGCGGGTTGAAGACCATCGCGGTATAGAAAAAGGCAAAAAACACGATCGCCACGGTAAACACGACTACATATAACGTGGTGCCGGGACTCAGAGCCTGCCCGAAGCGCGCCAACCATTGCATGCCGGGCACATTGGCAAACCATCCCGCCAGCGTCGCCGGCAACAAAATAATGCTCGACGCAAAGATGGGCGGGATCACCCCAGACATATTCACCTTTAGCGGCATGTGGGTACTCTGACCGCCGTAAATTTTGCGCCCCACCTGACGTTTCGCGTACTGGATTGGAATTCGTCGTTGTGCGCTTTCCATAAACACCACAAAGGCGAGGACGAGCAACGCCAGCACAAAGAGTGCGAGTACGAATAAGGGCTGAAACTGCCCGGTTCGCACCAACTCGAACATCGTCGCTAGGGCCTGCGGCAGCCCCGCGACGATGCCCGCGAAAATGATCATGGAAATACCGTTACCGATACCCCGCTCAGTAATTTGCTCACCCAACCACATCAGAAAGACCGTACCGGCCGAGAGCGTGATCGTGGTGGTGAACAAGAATAGGGGGCCGGGATCGATGACGACTGGAATAGAACCACCGTGCATCTTCTCGATTGCCACGGCAATTCCCAAGCCCTGCAATAGGGAGAGAACAACCGTGGCATAACGGGTATATTCCGTAATCTTTCTACGACCAGCTTCCCCCTCTTTCTTCAACTCCTCGAGTTGGGGAATGACCGATCCAGCCAACTGGAAAATGATGGAGGCGCTGATGTATGGCATGATGCCAAGGGCGAAGACCGTAAGGCGAGAAAGAGCCCCACCAGAGAACATGTTGAACATGCCGAGGATGGTGCCCTGCTCCTGATGGAAGAACGACGCCATGGCGGCCGGGTCTATACCGGGTACCGGAATGTGCGCACCAATGCGAAAAACTAGCAACGCACCCAGGAGAAACAGGATACGCTTGCGCAGCTCGGTGATGTTCCCCGCGCCCTGCGCAGCGTTGCCAAGCGCTCCGAGGCTGTTCGCCATGTTATCCCTCTACCTGCCCACCGGCAGCTTCGATCGCCTGCCGCGCGCCGGCGCTGACTCGAAGGCCCTTCACCGTGACAGCAGTCTCGAGCTTACCGGTGCGGATTACCTTGATCTGATCGCAATCGCCACGGACGAAGCGTCGTAGACGCAGCGCCTCGGCATCGACCACACCCGCTATGGCCGCACTCTGCAGCATATCCAGGGTAACTTCGACGACGACCGACGCGCCACTGTTCCGGAAGCCGCGTTTTGGTATGCGCCGCTGCAGAGGCATCTGTCCACCCTCGAAGCCGACCTTGTGGTAACCACCGGAGCGAGCATGCTGACCCTTGTGGCCGCGCCCCGCGGTTTTGCCAAGCCCGCTACCGATACCCCGGCCCACCCGCAGTCGTTCTTTCTTGGCGCCCGGCGCGGGGGCAATCGTATTCAATCTCATGATAGTTCTTCCCAACGCAGTAGATACGGTACTTTACGAATCATGCCGCGCACTTCCGGCGTATCCGCAAGTTCCACACAATGTCCGGTGTGCCGCAACCCGAGACCCCGTATCGTCGAACGGTGCTTGG
>NZ_JAVRKK010000226.1:0-2370 GCF_031962545.1 Candidatus Igneacidithiobacillus taiwanensis | reverse complement strand
ATCTCGGCGCTGGTGTTCCAGTCATCCAGTACGGCTTCCAGGTGCTGGGAGTCATGGACTTTGGCTGTGTCGGCCACCCAATTCCGGATCAGCTTGTGCTTACAGTCTACGCTCACCGTGAACTTGTAGCCGTGGTAAGACTTCCCATGTTTCTTGGTCCAGCTGGCATCGACATCCTTCTGCCGCCGCTTGGCTGGTTTCCAGTCGGCAGGAACCGCATGCTGCTCAAGCATTTCTTTGTCCTCTTTGGTGAAATGCTGTTTGGGGGCAGGGACCAGAGTGGCGTCGATGATTTGCCCCGCTCGGGCTTCGAGTCCGTGGGCCCGAATCTGTCGATCCAATGCCACAAAGAGCGCTTGTACTCCCTCGACGCCCAGACGGTTCTCAAAATTCCAAATGGTAGTACGATCGGGAATGTTGCGGGAATGTTCCAAACCACAAAAACGTCGGAAGCTACGCCGATCCAGCAGTTGATACTCGGTCTGCTCGTCGGAAAGGCCATGCAGGCGCTTGAGCACCAGTATCCGCACCATGACCTCGGTGGGATAGGGAGGCCGCCCACCTTTTGATTGCTCTGGGCGCGGGGCAATTCTCTCCACCGCTTCGGCCAGGGGGGAGAAGTCGATAACTGCCTCGATTTTCTGGAGGGGATCGCCCAAGGCTTCTACCTTCCGGACATAGCCCTCATCAGCCAAGAGATCGTTCTTCACCGCCGTTCTGCGCGCAATCATTCCATCAACCCCGCTGCAATCTAGCTACGCATTATTCTATCAAAAACCCAGTGCCAATGGGGTTTTTCGAGGTGCCCCCTGGTCATCGATTTGTCCGATAGGCAGGGTCGTGGCTATGGGGTGTGGGTGGCAGTTAAAGACCGTGACGGCCAGATCATCGAGAAACAGGCCGGAAAGATCGAGCCGCGGCAACGCAATCTGAATCGTGGGCATGGGAGGGGGATTGGCTGATACCCTCGATACTCTCAAAAGCCGTGCGGGTTGCCTCTGCCAAAGCGATAGCGGGTTACGAGAATACCGAAGCCAGCAACACCAAGGCCCGGATTCTCAAATCTCCGAGCCTCTCAGAAACGGTCGGTTGCGAGATAATGGTGTGCTCTACTTCTGGCTTTCTACATCATTTTTTAATACGTCAAAGGCTTCGTAAACTAGTGAGTCTATAATATGTCGTCTTCTTCGTTTCCATAAAAATATCGGAGAACACTTAATACTGCTAGTAATGTCTTTAATTATTGTCATTGTTATTTTAGTGTTATAGTGAGTTCTAATCCACGTCCGTGTGGCCCTAAAACGAACATAATGAAGAATAATAAAAACTGGATTGTTGAGCGTGCATGATAAGTTATGATGCTCCGGTATTTGTGAAGAAAAAATAGCATTTCTGACTTTTGATGCGTCTTGTTCTGACATTCCTTTTGTAAACTCATTAATGCGCAGTAAAGCTACTATTTTTTCTAAAGGTAGAGCCTTATTACTTGTGTTGTCTGAAAGCTCTAAGCTGATCTCGCTTAGCCCGCAAACCAACAAGAACTGGATATGGATAGGGTTTGAATACGCTTCACAGTGAACGTGATTGGATCCAAAAACTTTGGCAAAAGTCTGTATTATCAATTCGTATGAGAAGCAAAAACGCCAGTTTCCATTCATAACAAAGGCGCCTGTTCGGAATACCTCTTTAGAAAATGAATAGAAAGTCCGGTCGAGCCCATGCTTCACCAGCTCCTGATATAGAGAATAGGCGTATCTGGCTTGATCCCTAAAAAAAACAATCACGTCTATTTCATAGCCAACATTTTCAAGTGCGGTTTTCAGAAAATAAAGTTGATCTGGTTTTTGATGTAGGTACTCGAAATCCTCAGAGCTAATAATAGCTAAATTGCAATCAGATGCAGCGAGCTCGAGACATAACTCGGAAATGGTTCCGTTTTCTTTGTTAAACCGTGGATCTTCATTCAGTTCCCAAGCGATATTGTGATGCCCAGAGTACGTTGATATTCTGCCTGAATTTGGGAAAAGTATATTATTATCTACAAGTAGTCGATCGTTTTTTGCCAATAATGTTTGTAGAGCGGTAGACCCTGTTTTGTGTGTACCAATATGCAGGAAAAGTCTTTTACATGATTTCTGAGTGGTGTTTGTCATATATCTAGAGATGGCCGATGGAACCGCGATATTTTACCAGGCACAAGGCGTCATTGTGTCTGGTTGCTGCTAGGCCCGCCGGGGCGGATGGCCTGGTTTTGCTGGGTTCCCCAGGCGCCTGGCGAGGACCAACATGAGTCCTTACGATAACCCCGCTCATTCCGCAGGGATCCTTTGCTTCCTGCCGACATTAGTCCCTGCAACCGTAACGGAAAGC
>NZ_JAVRKK010000225.1:0-2379 GCF_031962545.1 Candidatus Igneacidithiobacillus taiwanensis | reverse complement strand
AAGGGAACTATCCCGATATTCTCGAATGATACGCTGTGCTTCTCTGCCCTTGCGGCGGTACACCTTTTCGTCCCGGTGCTGCTCGGTAGGCCGGTGATACAGAGACCGGATCTTCATGGCCGGTAGTTTGCTAGATACCTTACTTTTATCCACCAGAAATCTCCTTATGTGCGGAAAGACGTTTGATTTCGTCTGCAATCGCTTCCAATCTTTCCCTATATTGCAATTTGCCAACAATGTCTCCGTATCGTTCTGCCTCAGTTAGCAGCACTTTCAATCCTGCCGCTTCCGCTTTCAAAAAATTGATTTCATTTTCATGCGCTTTGGCCTGAGACAGGCGACGAATCTTTCCAAATCCGGAATGATACACCTTGGATTCGTCATTCACACCCTGCCTTTTCTGCGGTTTGCACAGAAGGCAGCCAGCACGGGTGCTCTTGGGGCGGTGGCGTTTGTGGTGCATGGAGACTCCTAAAAAATTGGTCGGGGTGAGAGGATTCGAACCTCCGGCCCTCTGCTCCCAAAGCAGATGCGCTACCAGCCTGCGCTACACCCCGAAAAGATTGATTGGCTCTACATATCAAGTTGCGTCGTTCAGGGGTTTACCAAAACCGTTTCTCATGCTTTCCAAGGATTCCTCGTCAAGGTGATCTCTCCATGCGTCAAAAATGAAAACAACTTCCCCTGATTTCATCAGTTGACCAAAAAGTTCACGGCTATTTCGCTTTCCTGTTGGACCAATGATCGTGTTAACCGTAAGTGGTTCACAAGAGTGGTCGCTTGCTGCATGTACGGTACTGTTTGTCATTGGATATTCTCCTTGTCAATGAATGGTATTTGACTGGTACTGCTCTCCCTATTTCTGGCACAGGCGATCGTGTAGGTATTCCACGGCCTGTCCGATAGTTTTGATTCGATCCGCGTCCTCATCGAGAATGTCGCAATCGAACTCCTCTTCCATGGCCATAATAATCTCAACCTTATCCAGCGAGTCGGCTCCCAGGTCGTTTTCAAAGGATGTCTCGTTGGTAATCCTTTCTGGATCGATTGCCAGTTGTTCGGAAATTACCTTCTTGACCCGATATTCGATTTGGTCGAGTGTGAGCTCTGCCTGATTGCTCATGATAAACCTCTCGTTTTCTTGTTCGCCATCACAATTTTAGCGCGGGTACTCCAGCCATAGCCTTTTGGCTTGGCTGGAGCGGAAGCGCTGCCTCCAGTAGGGTCATGCTGCATATTCATAACCGTCCCCTTTTTGGATAATGGTAAGGTGCTTTGGGTGAATCTCCCGTTTGGTTTTGTTGGAACAAATCGCGAATGATGGGCGGAAGCGGATTGCCACCCGGCCGGTGATAGCGGGTATGTTGGGCTTCGTGCAACGCACGATGTCGCCAGTACGAAATCCCAGATACGTTCTGGCTCGTGGCTTATGGCCGCGCGGAAAACCGTAGCGGTCCAGTCTTGCCCGTTGACGTTCCCCGTGGCCGGTAGCTTTGATCGTGAGGGTTTGGTGATTCGGGTCGAGGTGGACGCTTTGCCCTGATTCCCCCACGCAAGCGGCGTCAATCCAATGGGTCTTTGGATATTGCTGTTGTATCCGGTTCCACTTGGTACGGCCACCACTGCCTATTTCCACACCCATCCCTGTTTGCTTGAGCCGTTGGTATAGCGCCCAGCGGGTACTATTCACCGCTGCCGCGTCTTTCAGTGGAGCCTTGGCCTGGGCCAGTATCCGGCGTAAGCGATCCGGCTTTTTCGCCAGAAATGCGGCAACGTCGGTATTTCCCTTCTTCCGGTTGCAGGGAGAGCAAGCCAGAGTTAGGTTGGAAATCCGATCGCTACCGCCCTTGCTTCGGGGATGTATATGGTCGATTTCCAGAGGCACGTTTTCCGCCCCACAATAGGCGCACTTCCGGCCCCATTTTTCGAGTAGGTACTCGCGTACCTCGTAGCCAAAAAGCTCGCCTTGCTGGTATTCAATCCCGGCAATTTCGGGATTCTGTAGTTTCTGGGTGTCAAAGCGATGCAGCATGGTGGAGATCGCCGTGACGGGCGACCAACGCTGCAATCTTTGCACCCATGTCATTGTCGTATCTGCTCGATGTTGTAGGGATGGTGCTAACCACCCTTTTATCCTGGTCCGGTGTAGGAATCGGGCGGGCCTGTATCGCAACCTATTCCGGCGAAAGCGCCGGTGGGCGGCCCGATCTTTCAGCGACTTGCGGATAGCCGCGCCGCGATGGGCGAGTTCTGCTGCCCAGACTACGACGGATCCGCGTTTTGCAAACTCGGCCACCAGCGTAATGCCGGTAGTTTTGCTGCCTGGATTAAGTTTCAGGCGTATGTCCTGTACGTCGCCGTTATCCCGGTCTTTGAGGA
>NZ_JAVRKK010000224.1:0-2392 GCF_031962545.1 Candidatus Igneacidithiobacillus taiwanensis | reverse complement strand
GCAATCCCTTGGTAGTGGGAAATCATGTATATCTCTCTGCGGGTAGTGTGTCTTTCAATTTTGCCAATGTGATGAAGTATGCGAAGCACCCACGCCAGGCGGGGCGAGGAAAAGATATTAGCTATAATGGAATATTCTGCCTGAATCGTGAGAACGGCCAATTGCTATGGAGTTTTAAGACGGCCGGAGATGCGATGCCGACGCCAGCCTATGCCGAGCAATCACTATTCATCAGCACTGGCGATGGAAATATCTATCGCATATCGGCAGCCGATGGCAAAGAACTGTGGAAGACGCATGTTGGCGGCATTGCTAATATGTCGAGTCCGGTAGTTATGGATGGACGTGTTTATGTTTCCATGTCGGTGATTCCGGGTCTCTACGCGCTGGATGTGAAAACGGGCAAGGTCCTCTGGAAAGGTGAGATTCCGGGTGCCGTAAATACTGGCATGGGCGATGTGTCGCCAGCGGCTGCTGATGGCATTGTGGTTATGGATACCGTTGCCGATGCCAAGCTTGTCGATGGCAAGCCAACCATGGACACTGTTGTACGCGCCTTCAACGGTACAACGGGCAAGGTGCTGTGGACGGTCAACCTTGGTCGCGGTGCGCGCATTCCGGCCTTTAAGGGCGGCGTGCCCATGATCCACGACGGTACGGTGTATGTTGGTACTCCGGTTACCTCGGATTACACCGCCATCAATCTGCATAGCGGCAAAGTCGAATGGACCTGGAAGGTGCCCAATCCGGGGCCGGCAGGCGCAGGCAGAGGAGCGCCGACGTTCTATCGCGGGATGCTCTATATTTCAACAGGGCCGGATATTTATGCGGTCGATCCAAAGAATGGTCGATTGATGCATCGTTACCACGTGGGTGGACGCTTCGGTATTGTCAACCCAACTATCGTTGGCGGTACGATGTATCTTGGAAATTCTTGGGATTGGGTCAATGCCGTGCCGGTGAAGGATGTTAACCCTAATTTTTCGGAATCTGGAAAGTAGTACACGGAGGATGTATGGCCGCAAATATCGAGGGAGTCAGTGAGCGATCAGGAGTCCGCCAGCATGCATGGTGGATTCTATCGGTCGGCATGCTAGCAGTACGTTTTGTGCAGGGATGGATCTATTGGGGCGGTGGCTCACGAAGGTTTATTTATGGTCCGCAGAAAATCAATCCGGCGGGTCATTGGATGGCCTATAAATTTTAGACCGCCATGCCCGGTGCCATTCTTGGGACCAGTCATTTGGTTTCTTTTTTGCTGCATCATTTTATCCTGCTCTATGCAGGTGTCATCATTTTTAGTGCCGTGGAGCTAATATCTGGGGCAATGTTGATTTCCGGATTCCTGACGCGTTTGGCGGCAATCCTGACCTTGGGGTTATCCTTTACCCTGATGCTGCTCTTTGGTTGGCAGGGCGCTACCTGCATTGATGAATGGACTATGGCTGCCTCCAATTTTGGTATGGGGATCACCCTGTTTTTGGTGGGCGGAGGAGCATACTCGGTCGACAACTGGTTGCTAAAGAAAAAACCAGCGTTGGCGCAGCGTGCTTGGTTTCGTTGGCTGGGCGGTAGCGAGCCCCTCCCGTTGTCGGATGCCGCATTCAAAAAGTTGGCGCTGACGCTTTTTTGGATTGCCGTGGTCTTTATTGTTGCTACCTACTCCTACTATCGGGGTTCGGTAATCACGCCGTTCCATGGGGATCCTACCGGCGTCAAGATCCACCATATCCAGATGCGTGATTTACAGATTGCGCCCGATGGCAGCGTCACGGTACACATGTATGTGAACGCTGGTACGGCTTCGGTTCCTGCGCATATCATCTCGGCGCGCTTGCTTAATGCGCATGGTAAGGTGGTGGAGGTCTGGAGCGGTAAGCAGCTGTCGCACTTGCCGGCGATTAATATCCACAACGACTACGACTATCAGAAAATTAGCCCTGACAGCGTGCTGGGCTTGAAAGCAGGCCTTGGTGCGGCGGCCACGGTGCACTTGCCCGTGAGTGATTCGTCAGGCTTTATTGGCACGGGAGATGGTCCGTATCAGCTGCAGCTCCTCGACATCAATGGTAAAACGATGTCGATTTCTGCGCACATCGAGGGGAGCTGATCCCTCACAGTTGTGGAGGAAAGTAAAAGTGGCCCACGCAGCGCTGCGTGGGCCACTGTTTTTTGGCGTCCCCAGGGGGGTTCGAACCCCCGTTACCGCCGTGAAAGGGCGGTGTCCTAGGCCACTAGACGATGGGGACCGAGGAGTGCGAATCGTACTCAAAATATGCCCCTGACGCAACAGCATGTATGCGTCCACCACCTTTGGCACTGTGGTAGATGTTGGAGGAGGAAGGATAGCGGTGGTTTCTGTCCGAGTCGATGGTGTGGCCGTTCGGCGTTG
>NZ_JAVRKK010000223.1:0-2488 GCF_031962545.1 Candidatus Igneacidithiobacillus taiwanensis | reverse complement strand
TCCGTACACCATAACACCGTACTCTCATACAGCATCACAGCGCACCCATAGCATCTAGGGCCTAAACCCCACACATCTCCACTCGGTTGCGAAAGAACAAGGGATGCCACTTTTGGCTTCCGTCACGCCAGCAGTGCTGCGTGGTGAGGGCGCATTATACGCAGGCACCGGGGGGTGTCAACACCCGTTGTGAAGGGGGTATCAAACTTCCCGAAGCAGGGTCTCGATGGTGGGTGCGATCTTTTGCGGCGCTACCCGTGGTGAATACCGACGACGTGGATTGCCTTTGCGGTCGATCAGAAACTTGGTGAAGTTCCAGCGGATCGCCGGGCCCAGCCAGCCGGGCTTACTGGTTTTGAGATAAGCAAAGAGAGGATGGGTATGCGGGCCGTTGACCTCGAGTTTGGCAAAAACGGGAAAGCTGACGGCAAAGCGGCCGTAGCAAACGTCGCCGATGGCCTCCGGACTGCCGGGCTCTTGGTGGCCGAACTGGTTGCAGGGAAAGGCGAGTACCGCAAAGCCCTGCCGGCGATAGCGCTCGTATAGGGCTTGTAAGCCGGCGTATTGGGGCGTGAAGCCGCAGAGGCTCGCGGTATTGACGATGAGCAACACCTGGCCGGCAAAGTCCCGCAGGCAGCATTCTTTGCCGCTGAGCAGGGGAAGGCAGAAGTCGTAAACGCTGGTTTTTGCGTCCAAGGGTACCTCGTTCATCAGCGCAGCTTGATCAGCGCAAAATGCTTTTTGCCATACTGCAGTACATATTCCGTTCCCGTGTCCAGGGAGAGGCTGGGATCCTCGACTTTGGCATCATCCAACCGTACGGCACCCTCGCGAATCTTGCGGATACCTTCGCTGCTACTCTTCACCCAGCCAAGGTGTTGCAACACGCGTGGTACGGTACGGGGAGACTCCAAAGAAAGTGCCTGCAAGGGCAAACTCTCCGGCCGCTCGTGGCGCTGGAATTGTGCAAGGAATCCCTCTCTGGCGCTCCGCGCGGCGCTGGCACCATGAAATCGCTCGACCAATTCTTGCGCCAAGTCGAGCTTGCAGTCGCGGGGGTTGCGCAAACCGCTATCGCATTCTCGACGCCACTGCGCCTGCTGGGTAGCAGAGAGGCGTGACAGGAGTTCGTAGTAGCGCCACATGAGGGTGTCGGAAATGGACATGATCTTGCCAAAAATCTGCTCCGGCGGATCTTGCACGGCGATGTAGTTGCCGAGGGATTTGGACATTTTTTGTACGCCGTCGAGCCCTTCGAGAATGGGCATGGTAAAGACGAGCTGTTGCGGCTGCCCCCAAGTCTTTTGCAGCTCCCGTCCCATCAACAGGTTGAAGCGTTGATCGGTACCCCCGAGTTCGAGGTCGGCGCGGATCTCGACGGAGTCGTAGCCCTGGAGCAGGGGGTAGAGGAACTCGTGGATGGCAATGGGCTGACCTGCTGCATAACGCTTACTGAAGTCGTCGCGCTCGAGCATGCGCGCCACGGTGGATTGTGCGGCGAGTTGGATCAATTGCTCCGGTGATAGCGCTCCCAGCCAATGGGAGTTGAAAAGGATCTGGGTACGTTCGGGATCGAGAATCTTGAAGATCTGCTCGCGGTAGGTTTGGGCATTGGCTTCGACCTCTTCACTGCGCAAGGGCGGGCGCGTGGCATTCTTACCGGTCGGGTCGCCAATGCGGGCAGTGAAATCACCAATCACAAAGAGTAGCTCGTGGCCGAGATCCTGCAGCTGTCGCGCCTTGTGCAAAAGGACCGTGTGCCCAAGGTGTAGATCAGGCGCCGTGGGATCCATGCCCAACTTGATGCGCAAGGGACGCCGCTCCTGCTCAGCACGCGCGAGCAGGGCGGCAAGCCCCCCTTCCGGCAGAATATCGGCAGCCCCCAGTTGCAACTGCGCGAGGACGGTTTCGTGATCCATGCTGACTTCCCTTGACTATTGGTAGCAGGATGGTAGCACCACCACCGGTTGCGGCGAAGTCGGACAGGGGCGGAGGCCACGCGGCGGCCGGCAAAATCCATTAGCTTATGGGATTTTTCTGTTGTTCCCTTTTGCGCAGCATGCTGCCCCAGAACGCGCGACGTGGCCGCCACGACCTCCCAAAATAGACAGTTCTAGGCTGATTCTCTGGATATTTCTGCCGATACGGGTTTGGCACATGACTTGCTTTAGTCGTAGCCATTCAGAAAAACACCAGAGGATTACTCCGTGAAAACTGCCAACACTCTATTACTACCAGGTATTATATCGGCTTTATTGGGCGCCGGACTTTTTTTCTCGCCAACGGCCCAGGCGGCCAATTGGTTTGCGCTACAAGGTATTTCACCGGCCAAAGCCCCGCTTTTTGGGGTATCGGGTTTTATCGAACCAACCGTATGGCAACAAGCTGGAACGGAGGATAATCTGCTCCGGGAGGTGCCACATATCAATTTGATTGGTCCGGACTTTGCCCAAAGTACCACTGCCGGTATTTTGCGTGCGCGGATCAT
>NZ_JAVRKK010000222.1:0-2582 GCF_031962545.1 Candidatus Igneacidithiobacillus taiwanensis | reverse complement strand
TCGCCCCAGGAAATGTCTGGGATTTCGGACACCTGCCGAAGTTATGGCGCAGCAAGTCAGAGAGTTATATGCGGGTGTTGCACTTCAAACTTGAAACCGCCTCTTTTTGCTCGGTTTGAACCGGGAGACGAAATCAATCGGAAAGCACAAAAATGGACTACGGCATTTTCTTATCTGGCGCTCGCCACTATCGTAGTGGCATTAGTATGGTCCTACGCCATATTCCCCTGGGCTGCCGCCAAATGGACGGGTCCGTATTGGTGGATCTGGGCTTTGTGGCTACTAATTGTATTGTTTGCGGCTTACAAGTCCATGATGGCTCATGCGATGCAACGGGATTTTGTGGCTTTGCTGTGGGGGGAAGGAGTAGTTGCTCTCCTGTGGTTTGCGATGTGGGCTACGATGTTTCCCTATATTGTTCCCGATACCTGGACCATTACGGAAGCAGCTAATCCCGCAGACTCGATCGCTGTATTTACACTATTCATGACCGGCTTTGTACCCATTATGATTTTGTATAATTGGTATCAGATCTGGGTATTTCGCGGTCGCTACACCAAGAAAGCAAGCTATGCTGGTCATTGAGTAGGATCGAAAGGTCGCGCTCCAAAAAGGAGCGCGACTGTACTGGACAAAGGAGCGTTACGATGGACGGAAAATTGGCATTACAATCTCAAAGGATAACTTGGAAGCTCTCAGGAAAATCGCTAAGCAGTGCACATATCACCATTCCCAGAAGCACCCTGCAGGAGGTCTTTGATGCTTTTGATGAACGACAAGTGATCCTGCAATATCAGGTCGATGAATTATTGGCAGAACTGCCTGTACAAAAAGATGAAAACCGTTTGCGGCAAGAGGGCGATAGGATTGCCGTCGAGTTGGATAAGATGCGACGATTTTTACAAATAGTTCGTAGGCAATTGCTCCTGACGTGCGGTTTGGCTCGGCTTAACATTCCAACTTATTGACTGCTATCTCGGGCTTGTGAACGATGTTGGTTTTGGAAAGTATCCGTAAGGTCCAGAGATCCTCTTCGGTCACCTGTGATATTCGGCGCATCCTGTCCAGCAGCACCCAATCGCCAGCGAGATCGACCCAAGCCATTCGTCGGCACTGGGAGCTTGTCGATACTTCCCTAAGTGGTGTCCTCTTCCAAGAAATTACGTAACTTCCTGTTATGCTGGCTATCTATAGATGGCAGTTATAAAGAAAGTGCTTGTCTCCTCACCGAAAAGAGTCGAAACCGATAGATCCGTAGAGTGGGTAGAAGGGAATTACCTCGTATTGTTGAGGTAACGAAACTTTCTGCATCAAAATTGCTTTTTATCAATGCACGATATTTTCTCCCATCTTAATCTATCACTATAGTTGTGATACCTGCACTTCAAGATACAGGCAAGCCCTACATCTGGCCTGTTCTTAGTCGTGCAGCATGGTTGGTGCCCATCACCACCAACGTTAAGAGTTCAGAGGAAAATATCATGAATAGAAAATTTGGATTACCGAGCACCGAAGAAGTACAGATCGCTGGCAAAACTGGGACGGGTAACAACAGCATGGGATGCAGCGGTATGCAGGGCGGGGGTGGCCGGGGTATGGGTGGAGGCGGCAGAGGCATGGGCGTCGGTCGTGGCAGGGGGGACATTGGCAAAAGCCAAGGTATGAATTTATCAATAGGCCGAGAAGCGGGAATGAAACCATCTGGAATGTCCTTTGAACAAGAAGAAGCCCTGGAGCTAGAGATGGCGGGAAAAGTAGGCGCTGATCGTATGACGCGCCACAAGCACGACCAGGAGGTCTTTCATACGCTCCTACGCTATCACGACCAGATCCAGCGGGAGGTCACCAATCTTCCTAATGGGATCAGGTCTCTTACCACTTCGAAAAATCCCGAAATCGTCCAACTGCTACATGATCACGTCCCCGCAATGCACCACCGACTGGAAGAAAATTTTGGTCTCCGTTTCTGGGATCCAGCTTTTCCTGAGATTTTTGCGCAACGGGAAAAGGTTCGTATGGAAGTTACCCTGGTCCCAACCGGGGTGCTAGTAGAAGAAACCAGCGAAGACCCCAATGTAGCCAAGCTGATCCAGGCCCACGGAATGATAGTAAGTCTTTTTGTCCAAAAAGGTTTTGAGCAAGCCCAACAACAAAGCCCACTACCGGCAGATTATCAGCGGATTATCTAGGAGTTCATTATGACATATGTGGTTGCCAATCGCGTACCTGTTGCACCAGAGTTTACGGAACGATTTGAGGAAAGCTTCCGCAATCGAGAGGGAACCGTAGAAAATCATCCGGGTTTTCTACGCATGGAAATTCTCAAACCGGAGGATCCCGAAGGAGTCTACATAGTATTAACGCACTGGCGGAGCAAGGAGGATTTTGTTGCATGGATGCGCAGCGACGACTTTCGCAAAAGCCACGCACATCCTCTTCCACCCGAAGCTTGCCGCGGGAAGAGTGAGATAGAAACCCATGAAGTATTGATCAGCATCTCAGTAACGTAAATCCGGGAGCTGAACAACGCTGTTGCGAAACCATACCAGCACTACCTTTATCGCAGGAGAAAATGATGTTAC
>NZ_JAVRKK010000221.1:0-2597 GCF_031962545.1 Candidatus Igneacidithiobacillus taiwanensis | reverse complement strand
GCAGGCCCCAGGATCATGGTTTTTGGCTGGTTCAAGCGTAACAAAAGCGCTCCCGAAGAGGAAACGCCACCCGCGTCCATCGCGCCCGTTGAAGCCGAGGCTAGCCCCGCGCCTGCTGCCGAGCCCCCTGCCCAGGCTGAGGTCGTCGACACTCCCGCAGCCGTCAGGCCCTACACGAGCGCGGAACAACCTGCGCAAGAACCAGCGAAACTCGAAGAAGAAACGCCTAAACCGAGCTTTTTGGCGCGGCTGAAGAGCGGTCTTGCCCGTTCCCGCGAGCAGCTCAGCGAGGGTGTGGCTCGTTTGGTTCTGGGCAAGAAGGAAATCGACGAAGACCTGCTCGAAGAACTCGAAGCCATCCTGCTGCAATCCGACGTTGGCGTGCCAGCCACCCGCGGTATCATGGAGGCCGTTACCCAGAAAGTACGCAGACGCGAACTCACCGACCCCGCCGCCCTTCAGCAGGCCATTCGCCAGGCCCTGCTCGATCTCCTGCGGCCGCGCGCCTTGGCCTGGGCGCCGGTCAAAGGCAAAACCCAGGTGCTGATGATGGTGGGGATCAACGGCGCTGGTAAGACCACCACCATCGGCAAACTCGCCGCACGCTGGAAGGCGGCGGGGTTTCAGGTGCTGCTCGGGGCAGGTGATACCTTTCGTGCCGCCGCCGTCGAGCAGTTGCAGGGCTGGGGAGCGCGGGTGCAGGTGCCGGTCATTGCCCAGGGCAGCGGCGCCGATAGCGCCTCGGTGCTCTACGACGCCTTTTCTGCCGCGCGGGCCCGTGCTGCCGACCTGCTCATCGCCGATACCGCCGGGCGCTTGCACACCCAAAACCACCTGATGGAAGAGCTCAAAAAGGTGAAACGGGTGCTCGGCAAGCAGGACCCGGAAGCACCCCACCAGATCTGGTTGGTGCTCGATGCCGGCACTGGGCAAAATGCCCTGCAGCAGGCCCAGCAGTTTCATGCCGCGGTGGGGCTTACCGGCATTTGTATCACCAAGTTAGATGGCACCGCCAAGGGCGGCGTGGTTGCGGCCATTGCCCAAGCCTTGCCGGTACCGATCCGTTTCATTGGCGTTGGCGAGGCCGTAGAAGATTTGCGACCCTTTGATGCCGAGGCCTTTGTCGATGCGTTGTTTGCGCGGGAGTCCGCATGATCGAATTCATCAATGTCACCAAGCATTATCCGGGGCGACGCCATGTCTTGCGCGAGCTGAACCTGCGTCTCGATAAAGGCGAGATGGTCCTGCTTACCGGCCCCTCGGGGGCAGGCAAGAGCACCTTGCTCAAACTTCTTACCCGCCTGGAGGCGGTGAGCCACGGTACCCTGCGGGTTGCCGGGGTCGATCTCGCCACGCTACGGCGGCGGCATATTCCCGCCTACCGACGCCGCGTGGGAGTGGTCTTTCAGGACCACAAGCTGCTGATGGATCGCAATGTCTACGACAATGTCGCCCTTACCCTGCAGGTAGCCGGCATGTCGCCTCGCCAGCTCGACAATCGGGTGCGTGCCGCCCTCGACAAAGTGGGGTTGAGTGAACACTGGCGCGAATTCCCCGCCACCCTCTCGGGGGGAGAGCAGCAACGGGTAGGCATTGCCCGCGCCATCGTCCACACCCCAGAAATCCTCCTTGCCGACGAGCCTACCGGCAACCTCGACCCAGAATTGAGTAACGACATCCTCGACATGTTCCGTGACTTTTATCGCCATGGCACAACGGTGCTGGTTGCCACCCACGATCAGAGCCAGGTGGAACGTATGCGTCTACGCACCTTGCACCTCGCTCACGGCCAACTGCAGGAGAGAGCATGAGCATCCACATTCGTCTCCAGGCCTTGCGCAACGCGCGCAACACCCTCCTGCGGCAGCCGATTGCCACCTTGCTTACGATCATCGCCTTGGCCGTAGTCTTTGCCTTGCCTGTTGGCCTCTTTACCGCCCTCAGCAACATGCAACGCCTCCTCGCCAGTTGGCACGATCAGGCGCAAATCTCCTTGTATCTTCATAGCGATGCAAGCCCGCAGGCCATTGCCCAGTTGCGCGCACAATTGCGCCAAAGCCCGGGCGTGGTGGCGGTGCGCTACGTCGACAAACAGCAGGCCCTGACCGACTTTCAACGCTATGCGGGCATGACCGCGGCAATCCAGACCCTGGGCGAAAATCCGCTACCCGCCTCGCTGATCGTCGAGCTCGATCCCCTCGCCCAGAGCCCCGCGCAGCTCGAACAGCAACTGCAGCAGTGGAGCCATTCGGCAATCGTGAGCAGCGCACAATCCGACCTGAAATGGGTAGCGCGTTTGCAGGCCATCGTTGCCCTCGGCACGCGTGCGGTCTACATCCTGGCCATTCTTCTTGCCTTGGGTGCCGTGTTGGTGATGGGCAATACCATTCGGTTACACATCGAGCAGCGGCGCGAGGAAATCGAAATCAGCTCCTTGGTGGGGGCGACCCGCAGCTTCATTCGCCGTCCTTTCCTCTACCAAGGGCTCATTCAGGGCATACTCGCCGGTTTTTTGGCCTGGCTGATCGTGGCCGTTGCCTTCGCCGTTTTGCAGGGGCCGGTAAACCATCTGGCAAGTCTGTACGGCACCCAATTCC
>NZ_JAVRKK010000220.1:0-2605 GCF_031962545.1 Candidatus Igneacidithiobacillus taiwanensis | reverse complement strand
AGGGGATGGTCCTGCGGTACTCGCTGCTCCGGCGACAGATAGCTGAACATATTGCCCGTCTCCACCTTCGCACCGCGCATGCCTATCCCCCTGCCTCATCCCGTAACTCGACGAATTATAACACGGACTTTTTCAGCATCCTCCTAGCGGCATTTATGGAAAATGAAATAAAGGCTATTCCATCCGCGTATGATTGCAGTCATTGAACTCTGCATTCAGGCTACAGTTGCTGGTAAATCACCAATAGCGGCAGACGGCCAGGAGCGGCTTCTAGTGTCGTCTCATCTTACCGTCTTCTTTTTTATTGAACGGACATCAGTTTCATGGGTCTGATCTATGCACACGAATCCGATGTTCATGGGGCATCGCTTGCGATTAAGCCCATGCCCACAAAGATGGTAGTTTTATGTTGCGAGAAACGGCAATGAGCTTCACGACATTAACAGAGGATCAGGTGCGGGAGCTATACAGGTTGTACCGGTTCTATTGGCAAGAGGCGCGACGGTGCGAAAAGTCGAAAGCGTACTTGGCTGGGTGCTTGATGCTCGGTTCGGCATTGGAAACATTGCTCATGCTTATGGTTAACGTTTATCCAGAGGTGGCGATAAATTCCGGAAAGGCTCCGACGAGAAGACGCCACCCAAAGCCCTTGTTCAAATGGACTCTCAGCGAATTATTAGATGTTGCGAAGATGTTGGGCTGGCTTCCAAGTGCTCTTGATAACGAGTTGAGCTCTAGAAAAGCCAAGATCGGTGATTATGCCGAAGTGAGCAGACAAGTCAGAAACCTGATTCATCCCGCCCGCTACGTTGAAGATCATTTCCGTAAGAGAATCACAGCAAGATACTTGGCACACCAATTCGAGGTGGTTAGCTTGTGTAAGGATTGGCTTGCCTATCACAATACGCAGCAACTCCTCAAACATATGGAGAATGAAGAAGGCAACGATTAGGCGTGATTGTTTATCCAGTTTTTCGGCCAATCTATAACAATTTGAATCGCCATATGTTTTCTAGACTCTTCGTGATTCTCTCAGGCTTAAAATGTCTGCAGCGCGGAGGATAGCAGACAATCTGGCGGAAATGTGCCAATGACCGTAGAGGGTCGGATGATGTCATTGGCCCTCCGCTGCTGAATGTCCGCTTCCAGTCTATTCCGGTCGTTCAAAGGGCGACCTCGACCGACAGCTTTTGGCCGATAACCGCCCAATCATGGAGTTACACTCCCCCATGCGCCTGCCAAAATTCCACTGGGGTGATTATCGGGTATCGGTCAGCCAAAACCAGGGGATCGTTGTCCCCGGTGATGAGGTAGTCAGCGCCTGACGCCTGGAGGGCGGCCAGCAATGTCTGCAGCACCGGTTGATCCTTCTCATCACGCAAATGTGGATCTATTCCGGGCCATGGGGCGATCAGTTCTGCTTGGATGGCGAGAATATCTACCAGATCGCTCATCTCGTCCACCGTCAACCCATGGCGATGCACCAGACGTGGCAGGACCCGGCGCAGTTCATCCAAGATGTAGTCCGAAAGCAGCACTTCAACGGAACCATGTCGCCACTCGGCCAGGATCTTGCCCGGAACGCTGGCTGGATAGGCTATGCCGGAAAGCAGCACATTGGTGTCCAGCACCACCCGCAATGCCACCATGAACGGCTAATGATCCTCAGCGGGAATGGTCGATCTCCGCCGTTCCTGAGCGACGGCTGCCTCGATCTCTTCTGCCCCGATAGACTCCGTCACCTGCGAGAATCCCGCTTCCATCTTTTGGCACAGCGCATCAAAACGACCCTGCATCCGTCGTATGCGCTCGAAAAGCCGGGCATCGATCAGCACGGCAACGGGTTTCCCGTCTTTATTGATGATCACACTGTCGTGACGGTACTGCACCTGGTTGAGCATTTCTCCCAAGTTCTGGCGAAAATTGACCGCGTTGGTTTCCGTAATCATGGCACTACCTCTTATTAACCATAATGATCATAATGGTTTGCTGCCATCCCAAGTTCAATCCGGTATCGGTCCTTACCGCTACATTGCAGGCTTAGCCCCTATTTGGGAGACTTCCAGGCTGCATGAGGGTTATGGAGCACTTACCCCAAACATGGCGGCACAAAGTTACGGAAACACCTGGTGGGGGACTCAGTGGCTCAACGCGTTGACCCATATCGATTGTGATAATCGCCTCCCGAGGGGACGGAGTTACGCCAACCGGGGCGCGGTCCTTCAGTTGGAGATTCAAGACGGACGCATCCGGGCCCAAGTCCAGGGTTCTCGGTCAAAACCTTATCAAATCGAGATCGACGTTCCGCCCATCTCGCCTACCCAAACCCAGTCGTTCCTGGATACGCTGACACGTGATCCGCTGATCATTTCTCGGATGCTCAATCGGGAGTTGGACCCGGCCGTACTGGAGCAAGCGCAGTCCCTGGGAATCCCGGTCTTTCCGGCACATTGGAAGGATCTGTCCATGCGCTGTTCCTGTCCGGACTGGGCGGTGCCCTGCAAGCATATCGCAGCCGTAATTTATCTGGTGAGCCGCGAGATCGATGGTAATCCTTTCCTGGTCTTTTCGCTCAAAGGCGTCGATTTGATTGAGGCGCTACGGG
>NZ_JAVRKK010000219.1:0-2613 GCF_031962545.1 Candidatus Igneacidithiobacillus taiwanensis | reverse complement strand
CAATGGCACGACAGCCACAAGAAACCCCGTGGTTTCGGTCGGCAGCTTTCCGAAGACATGCTCGCCCTCTACCAGCGCTCCAAGAATGTACTCAAGGTGCATGCCGACCGTACCTTTCCCGGAGCGCTGGTAGCAAGCCTCTCGGTACCCTGGGGGGAGGCCAGCGATAGTCGTGGCGGCTATCACTTGGTGTGGTCGCGGGACTTGGTAGAAAGTGCTGGCGCGGCATTGGCGGCGGGTATGGTGACCGAGGCCCGCGAGGTGCTCTGCTACCTGATCAGTACCCAGCAGGCGGACGGTCATTGGCTGCAGAATCAATGGTTGGGCGGCAAGCCCTTTTGGCAGGGTATTCAACTCGACGAGGCCGCCTTTCCAGTGCTCTTGGCGGCGCTACTAAAAGATCATCAGTCCCTTGGAGATATTGCCGTGCACGACATGATTCGCCGCGCCCTGGCCTTCATCCTGCGCGAGGGACCGGTAACCGGGCAGGATCGTTGGGAAGAGGATGCTGGCGTCAATCCCTTTACCTTGGCGGTAGCCATCGCTGCCCTGGTGGAGGGCGCAGAATTTCTCGACGGCAAAGCCGCAGATTGTGCGCGCATGGTTGCCGACTACTGGAATGCTCGGCTCGAGGATTGGACCTTTGTACGCAACACCGATTTGGCGCGCACGCACGGGGTGCAAGGCTATTATCTGCGCATCGCCCCTGCCGACATCTTGGTGCAGGATGGCGCCAAGGAGGAGTGGGTGCAGATCAAGAATCGCGCCAACGACCCCCATCTTCCTGCCGAAGAGCAAGTATCCAACGACTTTTTGCAGCTGGTGCGCTATGGCCTGCGCCGTGCCGATGATCCGCATATCGTCGACTCGGTCAAGGTCATGGATGCCCTCTTGCGCAGTGATACGCCCAATGGGCCGGTTTGGCACCGCTACAATGGCGATGGGTACGGCGAGCATGCCGATGGCAGCCCCTTCGACGGCTGCGGCATTGGGCGCGGCTGGCCGCTCTTGGTTGGAGAACGCGGCCACTACGCCCTGGCGGCGGGGGAGGATGCGCTTCCCTACCTGCACGCCATGACCGCCATGACCGGGGTTGGCGGTTTACTACCGGAGCAGGTTTGGGATCGCGATCCCATTCCCGAAAAAGGACTGTTTCCGGGACAGCCCAGCGGCTCGGCGATGCCCCTGGTTTGGGCCCACGGCGAATTCGTCAAGCTTTGTCATAGTCTGGCCGCCAAGGCGCCGGTAGACCGCCCGGCAGCAACCTGGGCACGCTATCAGGGCCAGCGCCCGCAGCTCGACTATCGCCTGTGGCGTCTGCGTCAACGCCCACGCCGTCTGCGCCAAGGGCAAGAATTGCGGGTGCTGTTGCACCGTCCCTTCGTTTTGCACTGGGGCATCAACGACTGGCAACGGGTGCAAGATACCCCGAGCGCGGACTGGGATCTCGGCCACATTGCTATCTTGCCCAGCCAGAAATTTCCGGCTGGAACCCGGTTGCAGTTCACCATCCACTGGCAGGATGACGACTCTTGGCAGGGGGAAAATTTTACCGTGACCATCGAGGAGGAAGAAGATGCTCAACATTGATTTGCAGGGCCGGGTGGCCCTGGTAACCGGGGCGAGTGGCGGTTTGGGCCAAGCCATTGCCACCACACTGGCGGCGGCGGGGGCACGGGTGGCGGTGCATTATGGCAAGGACGAGAAGGGAGCGGCCAAGGTGGTGGAAAGCATCCGCCAGCAGGGCGGTGAGGCGGAGGCCTTCAGCGCCGATGTTGCCGATGTGGATGCCGTTACCCAACTCGTGAACGACGTGTATAAGAAGTTCGGCGCCCTCGATATTCTCATCAACAATGCCGGCATGGATGGGCCGCACCAACTGGTGGGCGCCGACAAGCCCGATGCCTGGCAAAAGGTGATTGCCGTCGACCTTCTCGGTCCGTACTACTGCGCCCGTGCTGCCGTCCCTCTTATGGAGCAGGGCAAGCGGGGGGTAATCATCAACGTAACCTCGGTGCACGAATTCATCCCCTGGGAGGGCTATAGTGCCTACACCAGCGCCAAGGCCGGGCTGTCGATGTTCACCAAGACCCTAGCCCAGGAGACGGCAAACAAGGGAATCCGTGCGGTAGCGGTAGCCCCAGGTGCCATCCAGACCCCCATCAATGCCGATGTTTGGGGAAATCCCGATTCTCTCAAAGATCTCGACAAGAAAATTGCCATGGGGCGTTTGGGTAAGCCCGAAGAACTCGCTCAGGTGGTAGCCTTTCTGGCTAGTGATTTGGCGAGCTATATCACGGGAACTACGGTAGCGGTGGATGGTGGCATGCTCATCTATCCTGACTTTCGCCACGGAGGCTAGCATGGACGCCGACATCCTGATCATCGGCAGCGGTGCCGGGGGCGGGACCCTGGCCCGTGCCCTGGCCGACTCCGGTCTGCGTATTCTGATTTTGGAGCGCGGCGATTTTTTGCCTCGGGAATGGGGCAATTGGGACCCGGATACGGTGTTTCGGGAGCATCGCTACCATACCCGCGAGCAGTGGCGCGATGGCGAGGGGCGGCTTTTTTCGCCGGTAACCGGCTACCATGTGGGGGGCAACACCAAATTTT
>NZ_JAVRKK010000218.1:0-2624 GCF_031962545.1 Candidatus Igneacidithiobacillus taiwanensis | reverse complement strand
TTCCCCAGCGGCCCAGTCAATGCCTTGCCCGTGCTGCGCGGGTTTGCCGATCCGGCAACACGTTCATCCATGAAGTCCACGATACGCCGGGCCGCTTGCTTGTCGAGCTTGCGCAGCTGCTCTTTGGCCGTGTCGGTGTACTCAATCGTCCAGGCCAAGGTCTTTCCTCACGTCGGCTGAGGAATGGACCTTTTCCTCGCCCTTGCGCACACGCTCAAGCACATCGGCGGCGAGGTAGTAATCCTCCATCTCGGCCAGGCCTTTCTCGATGATTTCGCGCAGGTAATAGGCCTTTGATCGCCCGGTGCGGTGGGCGAGGTGGTTGAGCCGTTGCTCGAACTCTGGAGCAAGACGGATGGAAGTGGCCACGGTTCAGCTTCCCCAATATGAATACATGTATTCATTATGCGACAAAGCATCCTGCTTGTCGATGCCGCATGCACACACGAAAGCATGTCCGAAAACGTCATCAAGGATTCAGGCAAGCTCACAAGCCCGCAAAGCTAGTTTCTGCACATGCTGCGCAGGAGTGTCCGCAATCGCTCAGTTACGCACAACGGACACGCCATCCCCTAGCGTGGCAGGGAATGGGGTCTTATCGATGAGTCTTGATCTTCCCCAGCCAGTCCCGCCGCCGGTGACTGTGACGGCGTAACGATTGCTCTCGAACCCATTGCCGTGTTGGTCCAGCAGGGGGAGTCGCGCCCGTAGGGCGTGGGGGCTGGATATGCGAAGGATGGAGCTGCCAAGCTGGTTGCCTCGCGCGCGCATGCGCGCGGTTTTTTGATACCAGGCCCCCAGGGACGCCATTCCTACATTTTCCGGGATCAATCCATGATTCTTTTTCTTGGGGGCAAGACCGGCCACTGGCAGCATGCAGTGCTGTGCGCGCGCTATAACATCAAAAGGCTGCTGCGTATGATCGCCAAGAAGGGGGGGGCGTTCTGGTGGCGTCTTTTTTGCGCTTGCTCGGGAAAGCGTATCGGGGTGTTCTCCCGATCTGGCCGATCCAAGTCGATGCGCTGTGGCACGGATAGGTAACGCCCACGCAAGGGCGGTTCGCTTTGCTTGGTGGTGTTTGAATATTTCAGTGCCGACAATTTATAGGATGCAGATATGAATCCAGAAACAAGGCCTCGCTGTAAGCTTTGCGAAAATAAAGAAGATCTTGGATTTTCTATTTCTATGGCTTTTCAGCCTATCATAGATTACAAAGAAAAATCTGTTTTTGCTTACGAAGCATTAGTAAGAGGAACCGATGGCAGTCCTGCATATAAAATTCTTGAGAAAGTTAATGAAGAAAATATATATCAGTTTGATCAGAAATGTAGAACTACCGCAATACAGCTTGCCAGCAAGCTTGATATAAAAAGCAATCTTTCCATCAATTTCATCCCCGGTGCCGTTTACAAACCAGAAACATGCATAAGGCAAACTCTGGAAGCGGCCCATAAGTACAACTTTCCCACAAATAAAATTATATTCGAAGTCATCGAGTCAGAAAAAGTCCGCGACAGGAAGCACTTGCTTTCCATATTTCAATCGTACGCAGCGCTTGGCTTCAGAATGGCTCTTGATGATTTTGGCGAGGGATTTTCTGGGTTGAACCACTTGCTTGAACTTGACCCAAATATAATAAAAATTGACATCAAACTAATCAGAGATATAGATAAAAATAATAAAGCCAAATTGATTGTAAAAAACATCAAAAATCTGTGCGATGATCTAAATATAGCGGTAGTCGCTGAGGGTGTGGAGACTGTCGATGAATTAAGGGTTTTGCTCGATTTAAAGATTAACCTATTTCAGGGATATATCTTTGCTAAGCCAAAATTTGAGGGACTGCCGGATATTAATTATTTATCAATAGAATAATCATCTACAGAACCTGACAGCTATGTGACGATGTGTCGATGGCAGTTATTTTTCATCTTTGATTTCGATGAGTTGGTTCATCGCCAGTTTGGCACCTGGTCGATGGGGCTGGTTACAGCTGTAGCGGACAACCAAGCACTGTTTCTCAAATACGCCACAGGCCCAGAGTTCAATCCCTATCAAATGCGCCCAGCTGCAATTCGGGCTTTTTTTGAAGGAGCTGATGGAGAACACGCGCTGGATTGGGTAGTTGAATCCGCCGCAATCACCCCCCATGTCTGATCATCCACCCGAAATTCAACAGCCACAACAGATCAATGCTGTACCACCGCGAGCATGAGGCCGCATCCGTACGGGAGCGCAAGGAGGCCTTAACGAAGCTCTCACAAGATGCTCGTGGCGATGGCGCGGCAGGGGTGATGAGAGGCCCTAGGGTTTGTTGTGGGCGACATGGTGTCCACAACCGAGCGATTCATTGACCTGCAGCGCCGTGTCCTGCTCGGATGTGGACACCCGCGCATCACCGATTAACGATCATGGTGGTTGGCACCACCCCTGAAGATGAAAGAGACTTCGGGGTGGAAGGAGGCTGGTAGAGGTCGTGATCGTTTTTGGTGGTTTGAACCCCGCGGTTAAAATCGTCCGGCTTTATTCATGAAGTGGGCTAGTTCGCGCGCGCCTTGTGCGCCTCAACGTAGGCGCGCAAAACGGCATTCATGCGCGACTGATACCGCTTGCCGGTGTTCTTG
>NZ_JAVRKK010000217.1:0-2657 GCF_031962545.1 Candidatus Igneacidithiobacillus taiwanensis | reverse complement strand
GGACTTACACTCCTTTCATAATGTCATGGCGCCAGACCTCCCGCTACCATCCCGTCAACACAGTGGAACGGAATTTACAGAAAGAAAGATACACAACTTCCATATCCAAGCCCACAAACCAGCGAAAGAGGAGGAAGAAGGAAAGCTCATTCTCGTCCCAGCTTTCACGATGGACCACGGAGGCTTCCAGGCCATGTTCCGACAGTATCCGCAATACAGCAAGCAAGTGGTTGTGCAGAAGGTGATCCAAAAGTACGACTGGCTCTTCGAGAAAACCAAGGATGAGATCAGACGACGCCTCGCGCTCAAAAAAGCTGTTGGCGGCCTCCATCATCTGTACTAAGGAAGTGCAATGCTTGCCTATTTGCCGGTCCTCGTTTTTGGCGTCGCCGTATTCTTCTTTATCTTCTCGCAGGGATTCCGCAGCCTCACCGTGCTGCTCCTCCAGGGGATAGGGAAGCTCCTGCTCGCTGTATGGGTACTGATCACCCAGGTCTTTCGCGCCTTCAAGATCATCGTGATCTACACCATGGATAGCATCCGGATCATCCAGAAAAAGATTCGCGAGGAAGAGGAAGAGCACGCCCGCAAGGAGCGAAGAAAGATCCGATGATGGATGCGCATCGCCAGCCAGAACAGAAGAGTCTCGGCATCGGATTCCGGCACGCTTTGCTCTATCCTGACCACCAAAGCCAACACAACCAGCCCCCCATGAAGCAAAAATCGTCGCTGACCACCATCGACGCAAAGCGCAGATCGCGCCAAAAAACGCCACCGCAAGATCGGCGGATTTCGCCCATGCGCGATCCAGATCGCTCAACTATTTTGCAAGATTCTGGGCTGTGGAGCGAACGACACTCGTGCGCGTTCTCGACAAAATCTCCGAACTCCACGATCGAGACGAACCACAGTTTGCCGCGCAAAGCTGGACGACTCGATCAGCGTTTTGCAAGCAAGAGTGCATCGCAGATCATGACGATTTTGCGCGACCATGGTAGACGATACCAACTGAATCTGTGCCGCATAAAGGCACAATCGTCACCATCTCGCATCGACGCAAAGTGCAGTCTACCCAAAAAATCGCAACGACCATGTCAGCGCTTTGCGCGGGATAGAGCTACAGGAAGCCAGACTATATTGCGCGACATCGACGCACAATACAGAAACGGCAAGTGCAGCATAATGACAAAAACGCCACGATCAACGAACGCCACAAAGCGCAATGACGCGCCAAAACCTCAACGGCAAGATCGGCGATTTTCACCCACTATCGCATCGGATTTCTCGACCATCATTCCCTGTTTTGGTGCACATAGCAGTGTCGGCAGTTGAACAAAAGGAGTGCGGATGACAACAAAAGATCCTGATGGAAAGACAAACAAGACAGCAAAAAGGGAACGGAGATTTCCCCTCACGCCGCACGACGAATTGGGCCCGAAGGAGGGCGGGCCTATTCTGCGTCATCGTACTAAACGACCGGATGGGAAGTTCTGGTTTGGAACCCAGGAGCAGCTCATCCTGAACCCAAAAACACGCAAAGCGTATGCAGCATCCGTCCAGTCAGAGCCATACAGTCGATTCTATGTCGACCATTTCATCGAAGACGAAACGCACCTTTTGCCACATCTGCTGGAGGAGGATTGCATCGCCACAGAACTTTTTGATGTAGTCAAGAAAGCTGGCAAGGACTGCGGCGTCTCTGTCGCAGTAGCGAAGGACAAGCCACGCAAGAATGCGTCTGTACAGCCGCACTTTGTCCGCTACATCTACCGGGATGAAAACGGTGACAGACGCAAGACTTCATCCTTGCCAGACCGTGACGTTATGCGCGTCCTCATCGACGAAGAACAGGCAGAGTCGTTTCGAGAGTTGTACCGTCTGGCTCCTGTACTGGAAGCCATTGTCAAAGTCACGCTGAATCTTTTGGAGCATCGAAATCGCGTCCTTGATGCAGCACAGAAAGCCATCGACGGCATTGTCGACCTGATGAATGACAGCCTGCAAAGGCATCCAGAAATCTCAGACATTGTGCAGGCTCACGCCAAGATTACGGAGATGGCGAAGAAGAAAACGGAAGGTGCAGAGATCATCGATAACGCCGTTCTGCTCCTCGATGAATATACAAAATTCTTGTGTGCCAACACACGAGCTTACGCACAAGCCTACGGTCCATACGGGAGGCATAGATCACTAACTCTTGTCCGGACCGGCCGGAGAGTCACCTGGGTCATCACTGGCTTTGAGTGGCGCTACACGTTTTTTGACAAATACCACATCTACTCCAGGAAGGAACAAGAAAACAACCCTCATGCACAACATGCAGTGTTCTTCACCAGGAAAAAAGTGCTGCGTGCGCCTGGCAATAAGGACATGATCATTGGGCACATCGAAGCGCCAAAGAGGGTGACGCGAACCTTTCTGCGGGCGGACGCTGACCTTGCTCGGAACGACACGAACTACCGCGAGACGCAACGCCATGTGGACGAATATCTAGCGATTGCGGAGCCGTTCAGCGATGCGCTGCTCGACTACATACACGCCAAAAATGATGCGGTCCGGAAGTTGTGTATCTTTCTTTCTGTAAATTCCGTTCCACTGTGTTGACGGGATGGTAGCGGGAGGTCTGGCGCCATGACATTATGAAAGGAGTGTAAGTC
>NZ_JAVRKK010000216.1:0-2662 GCF_031962545.1 Candidatus Igneacidithiobacillus taiwanensis | reverse complement strand
CCGGCGCGTTTGGCCTCCTCCCGCCTGCCGGGGAAAGTCCTTCTGCCGATTGCCGGGTTGCCGATGATCGAACGGGTGCGGCGCGCGGCCCTGGCGAGTGGGGCTGCGCGGGTGGTGGTGGCGGCAGACGATGCCGAAATCCTCGCCACCGTCCGCGCCCATGGGGGGGAGGCGGTGCAGACCGATGCCCGGCATAGCTGTGGCAGCGAGCGGCTGGCGGAGGCGGTGGAGATCCTCGGCCTTGGAGAGGAAGAAATCGTCGTCAACCTGCAAGGCGATGAACCGCAAATGCCGGCTTCCTTGTTGCAGAGCGTGGCGGCCGCCCTTGCCGCCGACCCGCAACTGTCGGTGGCAACGGCAGCGGTACCTCTGCGCAACTGGGCAGAGCTTTGCGATCCCCACGCCGTCAAAGTGGTCCTCGATGCCGCGGGCCATGCCCTGTATTTTTCCCGGGCGCCCATCCCCTGGGATCGCGACCGCTATCCCCTCGCCGCCGATGCCGTTCTAGCCCCCGGGCGGCATTGGCGGCACCTCGGTCTTTACGCCTACCGTGCTGGTTTTCTGCGCGACTATGCGCGTTGGCCGCGCTCGCCCCTGGAGGAGCTCGAGTCCCTCGAACAACTGCGCATACTCGAACGTGGCCTGCCCATTCGGGTATGCTGCGCAGAGATCGAGGCCCCGATTGGGGTCGATACCCCCGGCGATCTCGCCCGCGTGCGCGCAATTTTTTCCCACCATGAGGAGTGTTCTGCATGAAGCTCAAAGAAATCCCCGCCGGCAAGGCCCTGCCCGACGACATCCACGTCGTGATCGAGATTCCCCAGGGCTCCAATATCAAATATGAAGTCGACAAGGCTTCCGAGGCGGTTTTTGTCGATCGCTTTCTCTTCACCTCGATGCAGTATCCCCTGAATTACGGCTTCATCCCCAATACCCTTTCCGACGATGGTGACCCCACCGATGTCTTGGTACTGGCGCCGCAGCCGGTGGCGCCGGGCTCGGTGTTGCGGGCGCGGCCGGTAGGGGTCTTGACCATGGAAGACGAGAGCGGCATCGACATGAAGATCATTGCCGTGCCGCATCCCAAGATCGCGCCTGGCTATGAACAGATTCGTGACGTCAAGGATCTACCGCAATCCTTGCTCGATCAGGTGCGCCATTTCTTTGAGCACTACAAAGATCTGGAACCGGGCAAGTGGGTCAAGCTCAAGGATTGGTCTGGGGTGGACGCAGCTCGCGCCATCATCGAGAAGGATGTTGCCCGCTTCGGGGCCTGATACCGCCATTCCGGGGACGATTCTCGTCCCCCGGGCGGGGCTGCCGGCGCTTACCAGTGCGCCCGGTTTTGCCGCCGATGGTCCCCTATGGCAGCGAGTGCCGAGCCGCGACGAATACGGCCAACTCCTTGCCGATTTCCGTATGCTTTTTCCCGGCCTGCGCCGTCGCAACCAAACCCAGCAACTGCAGACCTTGCAGGCCATTGGCGGCGTGCTGCAGCGCTACCAACGCTGGGTAGTCTTTGCCGATCTCAACCTGCGCATGAACCTGCTTTGGGTGAGTGTGCGGCCGCGCCCGGGGCTGACGGTGGAAATTCCCGCCGCCATCCTCGAGCAGGTGCCGGAGGCGCGCCTGCTTGCGGCTTACTGGCGTCGTTAGGCGGGCGCGGTCTCCGGTAGGCGCAGCACCACCTTGTCGCCCTCGAGATCGGCGCGAATCTGCGTGCCCTTGGGTAGGTCGCTGAAGAGAATATGCTCTGCCAAGGGTTTCTTGAGTTCTTCCTGAATCAGGCGCGCCATTGGGCGTGCCCCCATGAGCGGATCGTAGCCCTTCTTGGCCAGCCACTGCCGTAGCGCGGCACTGATCTCGAGGCTGTAGCCCTTCTGCAGCAGTTGCTCGTCGAGTTCCATGAGGAACTTGTCGACCACATGCAGGATGTCTTCCCGCCCGAGGGGTGAAAAGGGCACGATGGCATCGAGCCGGTTGCGGAATTCCGGCGAGAAGACTCGGCGGATGCTTTCCATCTCTTTACCGGCTTCGCCCCCACGCTGGATGAAACCAATGGCCGAGCGCGCTTGTTCTTCGGCCCCGGCATTGGTGGTCATGACCAGAATGACCTGGCGGAAATCCACTTGTCGACCACTGGCATCGGTGAGTTTGCCATGGTCCATGACCTGCAGGAGCACGTTGAAGATATCCGGGTGCGCCTTCTCGATCTCGTCGAGGAGGAGCACGGCGTGCGGATGCTTGAGGATGGCATCACTGAGCAGACCGGACTGGTCGTAGCCCACGTAGCCCGGCGGGGCACCGATGAGACGAGCAACGCTGTGCCGCTCCAGGTACTCGCTCATATCGAAGCGGATCAGGGGAATACCGAGCAGATGTGCGAGCTGCCGGGTGAGTTCGGTTTTGCCCACCCCGGTAGGACCAGAAAAGAGGAAAGAGCCGATGGGTTTTTCCTGATGACGCAGGCCGGCGCGGGAGAGTTTGATGGCGGCGCTCAGTTCGCGGATGGCGCGATCCTGGCCGAAAATCACCAGCCCGAGATCGCGCTCGAGATTCTTCAGGGCGCTGCGGTCGTCGACGGAAACCGACTTACCCGGAATGCGTGCCATCTTTGCCACCATTTCCTCGATATCGTGCACGCCGATACTTTTCTTGCGCC
>NZ_JAVRKK010000215.1:0-2663 GCF_031962545.1 Candidatus Igneacidithiobacillus taiwanensis | reverse complement strand
GCTACCCGGTAAAACCCCCGGATCCGGTACCCGACATGTTGAACCTGCATGGCACTCCTCCCTCGCCAAAGAAGTGCCAAAGGTTTGTGAACTTATGCACTAGGGGTTTGGCGTCGGCGATTGAGTAGCCGCGCTGTCCGTTAGTGACGCATTGGCAGCAGCCGCGCTGGAGACGTTCATCACTGCCTGCTGATTTTGGATGATCCTCTGCGCTGCCGCATTACTCAACACCACGATCGTCACCCGTCGATTAAGAGGCGAGTCAGGATTCTGGCGATCAAAAAGTACCGCCGAGCCCATACCCATTACGCGCAGTACCTTTGCCTCGGCCAAACCGTGCTGCACCAGTATTTGGCGAACGCTATTCGCCCTGCCGGCAGAGAGATTGAAATTGCTGTATCCCCGCCCGTCATTCAGATAACGTAAAGCATCGGTATGACCGGTGATGCTGATGCGATTGGGCAAGGTATTCAGAGTTGGCGCAATGGCCTCAAAAATCTTCCGCGCATAGGGTTCGAGTTCCACACTTCCGTTGGGAAACATCGGGCGCTTCGCACTGTCGACAACCTGAATACGCAAGCCCTCCGGACTGATGTTGATCAGCAGCTGCTTACGAAATATCGACAGCGCAGGATTACTGCGAATCTGCGCCTCGAGCTCCTGTTTCAACCGCTGCAAGTTTTGCCGATCGATTTCTTCGGCCTCCGTCCCCGGACTCTGTGCACTGGGTATGCGTTGCTGGCTCTGCCCATGCTGCACGTGCCCAACGGTTTTGTTTAAATTACTGCCGCCACCCGTCAAAATAGAGTTGGAGGAACCCGTTCCCGGCCCACCCATGAGAGAAACGCGCTCAGGATTCTTGAACCAGTTGGCAATGCCCTGCAGCGTTGCCTTGGTAGTAGAACCCAAAAGCCACATGAGCAAAAAGAAGGCCATGAGCGCAGTAACAAAATCGGCGTAGGCAATCTTCCACGCCCCGCCGTGACCACCACTGCTTTTCTTGATCCGCTTGATGATGATCGGCTGATCCTTCTTCGCCTCAGCCATCGCTTATTTTCCTTTCATTTCCCGCAAATGGGCATCCAGCTCTTGAAAGCTGGGTCGCTCAGTGGAATACAGCACCTTACGGCCAAACTCTACCGCCACTTGCGGCGGATACGCATTCATAGTCGCCAGTAAGGCCACTTTGATGCTCTCCAACATTTTGCTGCTTTCGGCAACACGATCTTCCATACGTGCCGCAATTGGCGAGACCACGGCATAGCCCATGAGGATACCGAGAAAGGTTCCCACTAAAGCCGCAGCAATCAATTCGCCCAGCACGGCTGGTGGCTTATCGACGGAGCTCATGACATTGACTACACCCATCACCGCAGCAACGATACCGAAGGCTGGCATACCATCTGCCGCCCGCGTAAGGGCATGAATCGGAACCTCCATTTCTCGATGATGGGTATCGATTTCGACGTCCATGAGATTTTCCATCTCAAAGGCACCCAAGGTGCCACCAATCATCAGGCGCAAATAATCGGTCATGAACTCCAATACATGATGGTCGGCAAGAATCATGGGATATTTCTTGAACAATTCGCTGTTTTGCGGGTCATCGACATCCGCCTCAATGGACATCAACCCCCCCTGGCGAATACGCACAAAGAGATCGTGCAATAGGCTCAATAATTCCATGTAGGCGGCGCGGGTGTACTTACTGCCCTTGAGCGCCATCGGGATGGTTTTCATCACTGCCTTGAAACTACGAGGAAAGGTCGAGGCAAAAAAGGCGCCAAATGCACCGCCAACGATCATCAACGCCTCAAAAGGCTGGATCAGGGCGGCAAGCTTACCACCCTCGGCCACAAATCCACCAAAAATGGCACCCAGGGCGATCAAATAGCCAATGATCAAAAACATTCTGCGCCTCGCCTATTGCACCACAAAGCTACTGAAATATGCCGCTACAATGGGCGGTGAACCAGATTTTTCTGTGGTTGGTAGGATGCCGCCGTCCGATTGCAAGACTTGGTTGACCACTTCTTTGATCTTCTCAAGTAGCTGGGCACGAACGGCTGGATCACTAACTTTGTCGGCCTGTTGAGCAGCGAGCAACTGCAAAATCTGACTGCGAATCTGCGGCATATAGGATTTGATTTTCTCGGCAATGTTGGGATCGTAGGTCTTCAATTGTACGTCGACTTGGATGTAATGCGTGGCGCCGTCACTGCTCTGCAAATTCGTTACCAAAGAACCAAGATCAATGAACTTCGTCTGCTGGGCACGCTGCGCTGCCAACTGCTCTGGGCTGGGAGCTGCTGTCGAACGCAGCAAAAACCACCAAGCACCTGCAGCAATAATGATCAGCAGCAATACCGCAATGATCCCCAACAACAATAATTTTTTCTTGCCACCCTTTTTCTGGTTCGTCATTGTTCTCCGCTCACTCATCTACCATGTATCAAGCTACCAAGATCTAGCAAAAACCAAGCGCTCGACCGCCATATGTTCCTCCTCCACTTCTTCACCGCTCCAGACGCGGGACAAAGCCAGCAGGATTGCCGGGCATTGCTCTAAGGACCCTCTGATTTAGCCCTCTGATACAATGGGTTGACCGAGTAGCTAGGAGATGACATCCATGACCGGACAGATGACCTTTGCCGAGGAGCCCA
>NZ_JAVRKK010000214.1:0-2666 GCF_031962545.1 Candidatus Igneacidithiobacillus taiwanensis | reverse complement strand
CGGTACGCCGCGGTATCCGGTGATTGTGCGAGCAAGGGGGGCACAAATTCTATACAGGAGCTTAAATCGGCTTGGACACGATTTCAGCGATGTGATAGACTTTTGGCATCGGTCGAGGGGGTGCCAAAAGTTGCAAGAAAAGGTCCGTTACTGCGGGCGAGACTTCACTGAAACTGACATCGAAATAATCCGCCAAATCATTGGTTCACCCGCCCAATACCCTACGCGTCAAGCGATCTCGCAAGCTGTATGTCGAGAACTTCAATGGTTGAGGCCGGATGGGAGAATTAAGGACATGTCCTGCCGGGTTGCCCTCATACGGATGGATAAAGACGGTCTGATAAGTTTGCCGCTGCCACGATACAGTTTTTCTCCGAAACCCCGGCCTCTCATTATCACTTCAGCATCGGACGCTCCGGGCACGAAAATCATCGGTTCCGCAAAAGACTTTCCTGATCTTGCCTTAAGGCGCGCGATCACGAAGGATGAATTGCACTTATGGCGAGAATTTGTTACTCGCTATCATTACCTCGGTTACACGAAATTGCCTGGCGCACAAATTCGCTATTTTATTGAAAACGGAGGCCAAATATTGGGTGTTATCGGCTTCGCTGCCTCCGCCTGGAAAACGGCACCCCGCGACAAATTTATCGGTTGGACCTCGGAACAAAGAGAAAGAAACCTCCATCTTATTGTAAATAATGCCCGATTCCTGATACTACCTTGGGTTAAAGTTCACAACCTCGCCTCGTGCGTTCTTGGGTTGGCTGCCAGACAATTACCCCGTGATTGGCAAGAAATATACTCTTATAGTCCGGTTATGCTGGAGACATTTGTAGAATCATATCGTTTCTTGGGTACTTGCTATCAAGCAGCCAATTGGATCTACGTCGGGGAAACCAAAGGAACAGGCAAAGTCAGACGCCCTGGACGAAGGAGAAAATGCTTCAAAGACGTATATCTTTATCCTCTGAACAAAAACTTCCGAAAGATCCTTAAAGGTGGTGCATAAGATGTCTAATTGGAACGAATTACTCACTATGTTTGCTTGCGCCTTTACCAGGCCATCCTTCGAACTATTTATCACTTTGTGCTCTGCCTGGATACTATGTCCCGGTCGCCATACCATTACTCATATGATTTCGGTCACCAATCTCCAGGAAAAACACTCTCATGATGCGTACCACGGCTTTATCCGCTGCCGTGTGTGGAGCATGGGTGATCTCTGGGATAATGTAGCCCGTCTCATTATAAATACCTTTGCTTCTGTCGGTGATATCTTGATTGCAATCGACGATACTCTTATTCATAAGTCGGGATACAAGATCGAAGGCGTTGGAATCTATCGCGACGCCGTACATTCCACCGCAAGGAAGACTTTTTTAGCACTAGGACTCAACTTAGTTGTTCTTACCATACAAATCAGACTTCCATTGAATGTTTACGTAGCCTTTCCGGTCAACCTCCGCGTCCACAGGAAAGACGACAAGAAAAACTGGGAACTGGCAGAGGAAATGATCCTACATCTGGTATCGTTGTTCCCTAATCGTAAATTTAAACTCGTTTGTGACGGAGCATATGCTATACTTGCCGGTAGAGGTCTACCCCAAACTCACGTCACATCACGAATTAGACGGGATGCAAGGATCTACGGCCTGCCACCTACTAAAAGAGAAAAAGGTAAAAGGGGACCACATCCCAAAAAAGGCCACCGCCTCCTCTCGCCTCGAGCATTCGCAAGCCAACTAAAGGAAAATGAATGGACTTTGTGCAAGGTCAACAAACGCGGCCAGTTGGTCGATTATCTCCTATGGTGCCAGGCCGTCTTATGGTGGGAAACAAGTAAAAGCCCGATTCTTTTGGTAATAGTCCGAGATCCAACCGGAAAGCAACCTGATGATTTCTTCTTCACAACTGATACCTCGTCGGAACCTACTCAGGTGGTCGCTGACTACATTATCCGCTGGCCAATCGAAGAGACGTTTAGAAATGCAAAGCAATTCCTTCGCGCTGAAGACCCCCAAAGTTGGAAAAAACTTGGACCAGAACGCGCCTGTGGTCTAGCGTTCCTTCTCTACTCCCTGGTATGGTTTTGGTTCGCTGATGCAAAAACACCATCTCCTGCACCTTATCCCTGGTACCCGAAAAAAGGTACGCCTTCTTTTGCCGATGCAATGGGTGCTTTGCGTAAACAATTATGGAGTGCGCACATTTCATCCCTTCAATTTCCGTCTGATTCCCCGTCAATACAAAAATTAATTGAAGTGCTCGCACAAGCTGTCTAAAAAAATCCACCTAAAGTTGTTGCCTCCGAACAAATGCATAATCCATCCTCCTACCCCCATAAAATCCCAATACTTACATAATACGCCTCACCCAACCTTCCCATTCCGCTAATTATATCAAAACACTATAGCCTCAACCTATTTTTTTCCATTGCCTACCACTATAACACCCATATATGCCATTTTGTGTATAGTCTACGATTCTGTAATTCTACCGGGTCTACCAAAACACTCAAACCTGGCCTAATTAATTCCCAAATTCCCATGCTGACAAGCCCCAAGGCCTACTCTCATTGGACCTTGCCTTTACGCCATTCCATTCAAATTTGCGAAAGTCCACTTTTACCAACCCGCACGTATTCGTCTATTTTTTCCAACTGG
>NZ_JAVRKK010000213.1:0-2698 GCF_031962545.1 Candidatus Igneacidithiobacillus taiwanensis | reverse complement strand
ATGATCAGCGACAAGATCACAAACATCACCAATTTTTCCATGGCCAGGGCCTTGAAGAAGTTCTCGTGGGTCTGGGTCCAATCCTGCACCAAAAAGGCGGAGCCGAGGATATTCTGCAGGCGGGCGGCAAAAACCGGCGCGGCAAAGGGGTCGCTGATCTGCATGCGCAGGCCGGTAACGCCGGAACCCATATTGTAGAGGGCCTGGGCATCGGGCAGGCTGATGTAGGCCATGCCGCTGTCATAGGCGTAGATGCCCACGGAAAAGAGCCCCACCACGGTAAACTGGCGTAGGGTGGGCGTAACCCCCAGCGGCGTCACCCCGCCTTGGGGGGAGATGAGGGTGACCTTGCTACCTACTTGCGCGCCCAATTGCCGCGCCAGCGCGGTACCCAGGACGATGCCCCACGGGTGGCTGTGCAGGGCATCGAGGTTACCGGCTTTCATGTCTTGGGCAAGGCGATTGACCCTTCCCTCGAGCTGCGGATCGATACCTTCCACCAAGGCGCCACTGACCAAGCCGTCGTGGGAGAGCAGTGCCTGCGCCTGCACATAAGGCGCCACGCCGGTCACCCCGCGCACCGCCGAAAGGTTCTTCTCTGCCTCGCGCCAGTTGAGCACCGGCACCCCATTGCCCTGGACGATGACATCCGAGGTAACGGCGAGGATGCGGCTGCGCAGGGTGTGGTCGAAACCATTCATCACCGCCATGACGGTAATCAGGGCAGCAACGCCAATCACCATGCCGAGAATGGCAGTACCGGTAATGAAGGAGATGAAATGATTGCGCCGCTTGGCGCGGGTATAGCGCAGGCCAACCCAGAGTTCGAAGGGGCTCATGAATGCTCGGGCCGTAGGTGAGGAAAGAGGATGACCTCGCGAATGCTCGGCTGATCTGCCAGCAGCATTACTAGGCGGTCGATGCCCATCCCCACTCCCGCGGTGGGCGGCATGCCGTATTCGAGGGCGCGAATGTAGTCGTGATCGTAAAACATCGCCTCCTCGTCGCCGGCCTCCTTGGCCATGACCTGGGCGGTAAACCGGCGGGCCTGATCCTCGGGGTCGTTGAGCTCGGAAAAGCCATTGGCCAACTCGCGCCCGGCAATGAAGAGCTCGAAACGATCGGTGACCTCCGGGTCGACATCGTTGGCGCGCGCCAAGGGGCTCACCTCGGTGGGATATTCGGTGATGAAACTCGGCTGCTGTAGCTGCGTCTCGACGGTCTTTTCAAAAATCTCGATGAGGCGCTTGCCCCAACCCCAGCTGTTCTGCACCGGCATCCCCAGAGCGCGCAACTTGGCGCCCAAGACCTCGGGGTCGCGCAGGTTTGCCCCGCGCAGATCCGGATTGAAGCTACGCACCGCCTCCGCCACGCTCAGGCGGGCAAAGGGTCGGCCGAGATCGATTTCCTGCCCTTGGTAGACGATTGCGGTACGCCCCAGGGCAGCCTGCGCTGCAGCGCGAATGAGCTGCTCGGTGCGGTCCATGGCAACATGGTAATCGGCATAGGCCTCGTACCATTCGAGCATGGTGAATTCCGGATTGTGGCGGGTGGAGATACCCTCGTTGCGGAAATTGCGATTGATTTCAAAGACGCGCTCCACCCCGCCCACCACCAAGCGCTTGAGGTACAGCTCCGGGGCGATGCGCAGGTAGAGGGTCATATCGAGGGCATGGTGGTGGGTGACGAAGGGCTTGGCCGTCGCCCCCCCCGGAATGGGCTGCATCATCGGTGTTTCGACCTCGGTAAAGCGCGCCGCCGTCAGCCCCTGGCGCAGGGCGGCAACGGTGGCGGCACGAATCTGCAGGGTGCGGCGTGCCGCCTCGGTCACGATCAGGTCTACATAGCGCTGGCGATAGCGGGTTTCGGGGTCGCTCAGGCCATGCCATTTTTCCGGCAGGGGGCGCAGGGCCTTGGCCAGCAACTGCAGGGCATGCACCCGCAAGCTGAGCTCCCCGGCCTTGGTGCGGAAGAGGGTCCCCTCGACCCCGATCACGTCTCCCAAATCGAGCTCCTTGAAGCGGGCATAAGCTGCCTCACCCAATTCGTCGCGGCTCAAAAAGAGCTGCAGACGACCGCTGCCATCTTGGAGATCGGCAAAGCTCGCCTTACCCATGATGCGCCGGGTCATCAAGCGCCCGCCGAGCCGCGCCCGGATGGGCTCCTGCTCCAAGGCGGCGGCATCCATGTCGGCGCAACGGTGCTGCAGATCGCCGGCTTCGGCGTCGCGGCGGAAGGCATTGGGGTAGGCCTGCCCGGCCTCGCGCCAGCGCTGCAGCTTCTCGTGGCGCACCTGCATCTGATCGTTGCGTTCTTCCATGCCTGTCCTCGCCTTACAATCCGGCCTTCAAGGCCGCTTCGATGAAGATGTCGAGACCGCCGTCGAGCACCTTTTGCGTATCGCCCACTTCGACCCCGGTACGCAGGTCTTTGATTCGCGACTGGTCGAGCACATAGGAGCGAATCTGGTGCCCCCAGCCGATGTCGCTTTTACTCTCTTCCAGGGCCTGTTTTTCGGCGTCACGCTTTTGCATCTCCATTTCGTAGAGCTTGGAGCGCAGCATGCGCATGGCCTCGGCGCGGTTTTTGTGCTGCGAGCGATCGGTCTGGCAGGCAACCACGATCCCCGTTGGCACGTGGGTGATGCGCACCGCCGAATCGGTCTTGTTGATGTGCTGCCCGCCGGCACCGCTGGCGC
>NZ_JAVRKK010000212.1:0-2701 GCF_031962545.1 Candidatus Igneacidithiobacillus taiwanensis | reverse complement strand
ACCCGGCCCATACGGACTGGCTTGTCTGGTCCTTCCATGAGCAACTCTGGACCCTTGGCGAACTGGCCGAGTATCTGGACCTCGATGCGGCCAAGGCCCGGTGCTATGTCCCAGACACCCCGGAGGAAGCCTACCAAGAGGGCCGGAACGTGCTTTTGTTCCATACGGCCCGTAAATGGGCATACAGCGCGATTCGGGACTATTGGGCACCCAATGGCCTACCCCGATGGCAAGATGCGATTTTGGGGCATTTACGGGCCATTAACGGGCAATTTCACGCGCCCCTCTACGAACCAGAACTCAGGACCATTGCCAAGAGCATCGCCAAGTGGACTTGGCGGCACATTACGCCCGCAGGCCTGCAAGACCTGATCGAGCGCACCCACACGCCAGAGTTACAGCGGGAGAGGGGCAGGAGGGCTACCAATCAGGCAGAGGCTGGAATCGCCAGCGGACAGGCCCGCAGGCGATCCAGAGAGCAGGACCGCGCTACCGCAAGGCTCTTGCAGGCGCGGGGATACAGCTATCGACAGATTGCACGGGAGCTAGGCGTGCCCAAATCAACAATCGGGGACTGGTGCGTAGGTGTCCGATGAACGGCCTATATCAGATAACAGCCAGCAGGGGCGGCTTGAGTGTAGCGAAAGAACCGCCCCGAATCGGCTGGGCCGCAGGCAGGTAGGGAGGCAAAGCCGACCGGCCACCTGCCGTCGCGGCTTCCACGGGTTTGCCGATGACGGCACCTGATCCCGCCGTAGCAGCGGGGAGACCTAGATCGACAGATCAGAAAACTAAATTAGGCTGGCCGAGACCTAGCGAACGGAGTGAGCGCAGGGCGCAGGCCAGCGCTTCGGGGGAAAGCATATCGGCCAAGACATCGGCCAAGGGTAGTCGAGGCCTTGATGTCCGGCACGGATTGGAGGGGGATCGCGGGGGAGGGTTGAGGGATAAGGCCGCACCTTATGACGTAACCTACTAGCCGTAGCCGCGCTACGACAGTAGGCCAAGAGGGGCTACCCCCCTTTGGAAACCCCCTTGCCGACCTATGCAATCCGATTCGCCGGATGAACCTCGCCCACCGTCCCCTTCCCCTTCAGGGCGGGGACCCCTCGCAGGCGAGGCGCGCCCGTCGCGCGTCCGGCTCGATGCGGACCTGTGCTGTGCATGGGCTGGATGGTCTGCCAATGGATCGGGGCTGGCTTGGCTTCCGCGCCTATAGCTGGCGACTGTGCCGGACTCAACAAAGCAACAACCGGCCCCGCCTTATTAAATATGACGCATCATATTTAATTATTTATTTTATATGATGCGTCATAGATAAAATCCCCATCATCAGCGATGATGGATCGCGCCATACCGGGGGTCGATTCCATAGCCAGGTTTGCAGCTTTCCGTAATCGTTTTTTTCCGCTGCCTGCTGCCTTGTTCCAGTGTGATTCGATAGGTTCACATTCCTGCTTCCATTGCGCTTCTGTAGCTGGTTCCGCACCGCTTACATTGGCTATCCGGTCAGCGTTGATTGCCGTGTTTATTGAGATCGGTTCATTGCCTTTTGGAACTTCGTTGAGTGATTTCCCCTATCTCGTGTGTGTTAAAAATTCTCTACAGGATGGGCCATGTAAACCGCGCAGGGTTTCCAAGGCGCGTGGAAGCCGCTCGACTACGTCTTGCAACTCCCATTCATCCTGTGAGGCAGGCGCGCTTAAGGGTTTCTCTGGCAAGAAACCCGCGCGGCTGGAAAAAGCTATGCACCAGGAGGACTCGCCGCAGTCGTAATCGGCACGCCTGAGCGAGTGCTGTGCCGTGCTGGGAATCGAACTGATGTAATCCGATTCGCCGGATACCCGCGCTCCCCGTCTCCGCTGCGTAGCAGCGGAGCCTCTCGCTCTTGGGGCGTGCCCGTCGCGCGTCCGGCTCGTTACCAATGCGTAAATGGTCTGCCAATAGTGTTTTGCGATTCAGGCCTTAAGCTGCATCCAATTTAATTTATCCTTAATTGCACAAGATAACTTTCCAACTTTTTTCATAGATGGCAATTCAATTAAATTATAAGTTATGTGAGAAAACAAAAAAAGCAAAGATCCAACTATTCCAGCAAGACAGAAATGTCCAAAAATAGTAAGTTTCAATTCTTTTGTGAATACTTCAAAAAATAACCAGAGAAATATAAATTGCATTATATAAAAGCTGTATGATAGGTCACCAATTTTTCTTGCGGCTGTTGATGTTAGCACACCAAACATATCGTTTCCGCTTGATATTATGATGAATATTATAGAATATAATATTGTCGGTAATGTCCAAGACATTGAACTATTTGGACCGAGTGGTCCTGTTGTATTCTTTGAAGCAAGTATAATTATTACTGAAATTAATATCACAAAAATAGACGCTATTTTACTTTTCATTATACTAATCAAATAATTACCGCATGAATTATTTATTTCATAGGCTATAATTCCAGACAAGAAGAATATAAATAACTTGTAATTAAGTTCGTTATAGTTAGCAAAGAAAATTAAAACAAATAGCGTTAAAGATGATAAAACTACATCTCTAAATTTTCCATGATGGGTTACAGAGTATAAAAATGGTAATGCAAGGCGGTTTTAAGTTTGAAGTGCAACACCCGCATATAACTCTCTGACTTGCTGCGCCATAACTTCGGCGGGTGTCCGAAATCCCAGACATTTCCTGGGGC
>NZ_JAVRKK010000211.1:0-2772 GCF_031962545.1 Candidatus Igneacidithiobacillus taiwanensis | reverse complement strand
CGGATGCTGCCAACGCCAGAGATTGGCTAGGGCAGCGAAACCATGTAAGCCCAACGATGCACTGACGAGCAGCAGGCCGCACGAAAAAAGTGCGTAGAAGACCTTGAACAAGGGCTCAAAGCTGCGGCGAGTATCGTCCTCTTGGAGCAGAGAAAGCACGCGATCGATTTCGCTATCGGCCACTAGAATACCGAGCAAGCCGCCTCCTCGGGGATCGTAAATCGCGAGGGCAACCGTGACGCAGAGACGACTGGTAGCCAACGATAGGTACGGGTCGGTAACCACCGGGCCCGGGTTCGTGATGGCCAGGCGATAATAGGGACGATGACTGCGATCGCAGCCATCGCCGCCGCGTGCTGCCCGTAGTCGGCTGCAAACCACATTATCGCCGCGTTGGATACCGTCGGCATCGAGCACGTAGAGAAGATCGAGAAAGGGATGACGATGCATAAGGTGGGCAAGAGTGCGCCGCCGCTCTTGCGGGGTCTGCTGAAACAGGGTTGGGCTGGCAATGCTCTCGATTGCCCCCGACAGGAGAATGTGTAGTTCTCGCTCGGACTCGTGGAACTGTTCGAAGCGATTCATGACGTACGTCCTCCACAGAATGATACGCAGTAGACCAAGCAAGGCACGGGCCGTGAGTTGGCACGATAACTGCTTTGAACATTTCGATCATTGTCATGGTCACTCCTCCTCGAATGTTTCGGCGGCCTTGGCCGCCTTTTTTCTGCGCCAATCTGACGAAAGCTCGCTGCATGCACTATACTGGTGCAGCTCTGTTCCAGCGGCGCCCCAAAATAGGCATTTTGGAATGGCATAGGCTTTGCTGTATTTGCGGTAAGACGGCGATAGGAACGAATCGTGATTCCCAGAAAACGACGTATAAAACGGCCTGTACCTCCGGAACCGCTGCTGATTCTCGATGGACTCGAAGCCGCAGTCCTGCTGCTCTCGGTAGACGGGGAGATCATCTACCTGAATGCCAGCGCTGAGAATCTCTTGCGTGTCAGTGCCAGCGCCGCAGTGGGAAAACCCCTCGAAGCCTTCTGTACAGCGCCAGATGGCGAAAGTCTGGCCAGCATACTCCAGGATGTGCGGCGTACCGGCGCCACGATCAGCCGCTATGCCGTTCCCCTACGCTTGGCCGATGGTGGCCGGGTGGTGGTGGATATTCTCTGCAATGGCAGTCGGGCGGGGGAAGATTGGATCTTTGAATTGCGCCCGGTGGAGGATTCGCTGCGGCGCGCCGAAGAAGAAATGCAGGATCGTGTCTTTGAAGCGGCGCAGGAAATGCTGGTGGGCTTGGCGCACGAAATCAAGAACCCCCTCGGCGGACTGCGTGGAGCCGCGCAGCTGCTCGAGCGGGAACTGCCCTCGCCGGAATTGCATGAGTACACCCGGATCATCCTACACGAAGTGGATCGCCTGCGGCGCTTGGTGGATCGTCTCCGCGGTGATAAGGCCCAGCCACAACGGCGTATGGTGAACATTCACGAAGTATTGGAGCACGTCCGGCGCCTGCTGCAGGTCAATTTGCCCACCGGGGTTGCTCTGCGCTTCGATTATGACCTCTCTATTCCAGAGTTTGAGGCAGATCCCGAGCAGTTGGTGCAGGTTTTCCTGAATCTGTTACGCAATGCCCGCCAAGCTCTGGCAGGGCGGGGGATGATCCTGATCCGCACCCGGGTAGAGCGTTTTGTGAACTTGCAACAGCGCTTGTATCGCTTGGTTCTGCGGGTTGATGTGATGGACGACGGCCCCGGCATTGCCGAAGAACTGCTGCCGCGGATTTTTCTGCCCTTGGTTACCAGTCGCGCCGAGGGCATGGGGATGGGTCTGGCCATTGTACAGAACCTGGTGCGCGCCCATGGCGGCAGCGTCCACTGCCGTTCCATGCCGGGCGAAACGGTATTTTCCGTACGCCTGCCCCTGTCTGATGGGAGGACTTCATGAAAGCTACCGTCTGGATCATTGATGACGATCCATCGATTCGCTGGGTATTGGAAAAGGCCCTGCAAAAGGCAGAGATTCCGGTGCGCAGCTTTGCCGATGCCGATCTTGCGCTGCGGGCCATGGCGCGGGAGCGCCCGGGAGCGGTGATTAGCGACCTACGCATGCCCGGCCTGGATGGCCTCGGTTTTCTGCAGGAGATTCAACAACGGCATCCACAACTGCCGGTGATCATCATTACTGCCCATTCCGATCTGGAAAACGCCGTCGCCGCCTTCCAAGGCGGTGCCTTTGAATACCTCGCCAAGCCCTTCGATATCGATGATGCCGTATCCCTGGTGCAGCGCGCCCTGTCGGTGGAGGGCGCCCAGGCGAGCGAGGACGAGGCAGGATTTGATCGTCGTGCCACGGAAATCATTGGCGAATCACCGGCCATGCAGGAGGTCTATCGGGCCATTGGTCGTCTTTCGCGTTCCAGCATCAATGTACTGATCCTCGGCGAGTCTGGTTCGGGCAAAGAGTTGGTCGCCCGTGCCTTACACCGTCATAGCCCGCGGGCAAATGAACCCTTCGTCGCCATCAACACAGCGGCGATTCCCGCCGAACTGCTCGAATCGGAACTCTTTGGGCACGAAAAAGGCGCCTTCACTGGCGCCGTGCAGGCGCGCAAGGGCCGCTTCGAGCAGGCTGCCGGCGGCACGCTCTTTCTCGACGAAATTGGCGATATGCCCGCGGCGCTGCAGACGCGCCTGCTGCGAGTGCTCTCCGACGGCACTTTTTATCGTGTGGGTGGGCATGCCCCAATCCGTGCCGATGTGCGTA
>NZ_JAVRKK010000210.1:0-2886 GCF_031962545.1 Candidatus Igneacidithiobacillus taiwanensis | reverse complement strand
CCTGAATGTCCCCGGCAGCAATCCGCTGCGGACGACCAGCTATGTGCAGCAAAACTACAAAGGTCACGCCTTCGAGGTCGGCACCGTCACCGTGGCTAACCCCAAACTGAACAAGCCAACCGATGACCACCCGTTGCCCGGCAAGTATTACCTCAAGCTGATCCGCGCCGAACTCCAGGCGGCCTTCCAGCATTACCACCTGGGACAAGGCACCCAACCGGCATACAAGGTGAACGTAGCGGTAAAGGATTGGTACTTTACGTCTGGAGAGGGGTGGACAGTCGGCCATCTCTACGCCAACGCCAGCGTAGAAAATCCGGAAACCGGGCAGAGCACGCCTCCGTACCTGGTCAAGGTATGGGATGGCGGCGGCTTCCGCTACGCCTACTGGTTCGTACCGACCTGGGATTATTGCCAACGTCTTCCCGTCGGGCTTGGCGTATTTGTTGCTCAGGATATGAAGCAACTGCAGGAAGGAAAGTCACTCGGTGACCTTTCCAACGGGTTTGAATTTGTCGTGCATACTGACATACCGCAGTTTAGCGGCGTCATCACGCCCGGCGACCACCTTAGCAAGAAGCAGATCGAGCAGATCACCGGCCTGAGCAAGGAACAACTGGAGGCTTACGCGAAAAAGGCGGGAAGCTAAAGCGATCAGAAACTCCACGGCAGTAAAGCAAAGCCCCGAGCACTGGTTCTATGGACCGGCGGGGCGGGGTTTCGGGTAGCTGATCTCATCGAGGATCTTGGGTGGCGTAAGACCGGCAATGTCGAACAGATCTGCTATGGCAAGGCGGTAGGCATACCGCGTACCCGGCGACCACCCTGCATGGGCCGCAAAGAACTCTTGGACATGTCTTTTCCCGACCTGACCCATGGACCTACACCCCTGCTGCGCACAAAAGGCAGCAAAAATCTTCATTCTGCTGCGCTGCAGACGACGATTTTTCTTCCCCCCATACCGGGCATAGGCCAGCGTCATCCTCTCTACCTCTCGGACCAGGGGGTTCATCGTGCGCTCCCCAGGTAAGCGACGGTCACGTCGGTCCTACCATGCCCAAGCTCTTGGGCAATTTGCTGGCGAGCTTCCCTGTCCAGATCTTTACCGACGAGCCGAAAACCAGCGACAACTGGCGCGTCTTTGCCCGTGTAATCCTTATAAAAATCGCATGAAAAGCTAGCCCGCAGAGCATGCAATCCTTGACCGGTAGTGGCTTTGATAGCTTCGCGTGCGTGATCAATGACCGACCTGAAGCCCTTGTAAGAGACCCCTTCCGGGATCAATGAACCACTTTTTCCCTGCACAGCCGCAGCCTTTTCTAACGCGGCTATCTGGTGATCATTGGTGATCTTCACCACTCTTGGCCTCCCGCCCTTTGTCCCCTCTGTGATCCGCACCTCCCCCTTGGATAGGGCTTCCTTGAGTGCGCCTTTAGCGTTGATCAAGGTCGCCTCCTTACTTCTCAGGCCTAGCTCACGGGTGAGATTAACGATAGCGGCCGCCCTTGCGTCGATACCCTTAGTGGCTTGCTCTACAAGGCCGCGATCGAGGCCTTTGGGCGCTTCCTGCCGAACATATGATCTGGCTGGAGCTCCCAAAGATCGTGGAGACAACGACTGCCAGGCACCCTTAGTCGCTGTCGACATGACGGTGTTGATCGCACTGAGCCGATTTTGGATAGAGGAAGCAGAAAGACCACGATCAATCAAGTGGTCAGCATAGGACTGCACCAAATCTTTGGTGATCCGTTCCATGCTGCCTACATCATTATCCTTGGCAAATCTGGCAAAATCGGACCACCGTTGGCTGAGTGTCGCGACTGAGCTATAGGAAATCCCGCTTCTTTGAAGCCACTGGCGACCAGCACTAATCATGTCACGGGTTCCAATTCCGTAATTTCTGGACACAGCTAACCCTCCTTCTCTCAAAGGATAAAAAATGTTTATTTAAGCCACCTTGTGGATAAAAAGTGGCTTAAATAAACACGAATGTGTTCGCACCCGTGTTTATTATCGATCGGTCTGAAAACCGCGCTGTAAATCAAATCTAAATAAAATCGCACGGAATTGTTTCCTGACCACTCCAAGACAGGTGTTGAGGTCTGAAGGGAGCTGCAAAAGTACAGATCCAGTGATCAGGGCGTCTCCCTCCAGACCCATACCTGTCGCGGTAAGTGTTGGATGCACGTTTTGACGAGCGGCGCTCGGGAGGGAAGACGGGCCAAACTTAATGGATCGCCGGCCACGCGATGAGCTTTTTTCTACGTCGGTGCAGTCGCGGCTAAGCGATTGTGCGATTACAAAATGTCTCTGTAGTTCTGTGGTTAGTTCGCGGTTGACGGGGCCGCGAAGAAGGGTACTCCCAGGGGGGCAGTGGGGGTCAGTCGGTGCCGGTCAGGGCGCTGTCGATCCTGGGTCGGGAGGCGATTTCATGCAATTTCATGCGCAAAAATTGCCCTGAAATGCCTGCCGCTACTGGGTTCCCACCGCCCGTCTCTTTCCTCGCTTCGCTCCGAAAGAGACGGGCGGCATGGCTTCGCTCGCTCCTGGCTACGCAGTCGCTCGCTCGGTCATGCATGGTGGTGGGAAAATCTTCGATGGATGTGTTGGCAGACGCTTGCTCCCAGCCTTCGGCGGTCGCTTGGTCTCCTGCTGATATTTGGACGTGACTTGGGTAAGGGTACAACAAAAAGGATTAGCCACATGCCAAGTGGCGGTTTTATCGCATAGCGATGATGGCGTGCTGGTATAAGTAAAATAACCCCGGACGGTTCCGGGAGCAAGACCCTGTATGCGTCCACCACCTTTGGCACTGTGGTAGATGTTGGAGGAGGAAGGATAGCGGTGGTTTCTGTCCGAGTCGATGGTGTGGCCGTTCGGCGTTGT
>NZ_JAVRKK010000209.1:0-2927 GCF_031962545.1 Candidatus Igneacidithiobacillus taiwanensis | reverse complement strand
GCGCACGGAATGGGTTTTCATGATTTCCCATTCGTGGGCATCTAAATGGGCGTGCTTAAGTAGCACGCCGTCGGGTATGCCGATTTTGCCGACGTCATGGACAAGGCCCGCATCGCGCAGTAATTGCAATTCTTGATCGGGGATACCGATGGTTTGGCCAAGAGCCTCGGCAAGATCGCCGACCCGAGCACAGTGATTGGCGGTGTATTCGTCCTTTTCGTTGAGAGCCGCATAAAGTGCCCGGTCTACAAAATTCATATTCAACCCTTGCTAAAAAAACAGACCTTTTGCGCCCTTCTGTCTCGTCGGCCTACTCCACGGCTCGGCGGATAACCTGATTTTGCTGAGCTTCCTACCTGCCGGTGAGGGGCGGTTATGAGACAAATCGGTGAAGCCGTCATTTTGGCTTGATGCCTACCCCTAGGGCGACTTGGTAGGTCAATGGCAAGTAAACCAAACCAGAGCATCCAAGGCCATTACCCTTTATCTTGCGTTTGCTCCTGTTGGCCGGAACAGTGGTAGATACTGCATACGCTTTCACCATATCCCCCAAGATGCCATGATCGCACGCAACTACACACCATGGGATACAAAGAAAGACGATGGCAAAAGTATCAGTTACAGAGGCGGCAAAGCTGGCTGGGATCGGTAGGCAGCAGCTTTATAGGGGGTATATCTATCCCGGAAAAATAACGGTTGAGAGAGACCATAGGGGTAGGCCAATCATCGACACCGCCGAGATCATGCGGGTATTCGGTGTACTGCACGATACAACAGAGGATACGCAAAATGAGCAGCAAGATACATCAAATTTTCGTAACCGTTACATAGAGTTGGAGGCGCGTTTTCAAGAGATGGAAAAGCTGGTCCTGGCCCTACAGGCGCAGTTGGCCGAGGCCAAGGAACGGGAGGAATGGCTGCGATCCCGCATCGAGGCGGCAGAACAGAAGCTATTGGCAGGCCCAGAGACCAAGCGTCGCCGCTGGTGGCCTTGGTGAGGCCACAAACAAAAACCCCCAGTCGCATCGGAGCAGAGACCGGGGGTAAGGAGTTTCGCTAAACGAAAAAAAACACTAACATGGAACCAAGTCGCTGATCGGTGAGGCAAACACCATCAGCATGGCAGTCCTGTCCAGAACACAGGAGCAGCAGAGACATGGTAACCAATTTTGAAGTTGTAACCAAACCCACCAGCCAAGAAAGCACCGCTACCATCACGCGTGCCTATCCTTTCCCGCCCCCCGACATAGGCCGAGCGCATCGAGTGCCGTCTGTCGCGGGGGTGAATCGTGGCCTATAACGCCCTTTTTCACCTCCCCCCTACCTTTGCACCTTCTGCGCGCCTTTCGCGCCTTCTAGGGCATTTCTGGCCCCTTTACGGGCATTCCCGCGCCCCTCCCTAGATGAGCCTATCTGCCTTGGATGCGTCCAAGGCCACGGGTGTCGCTCATGCGTCCCAAGATCACGGCGGGGAATGTGACTCGCTCCTGTCGTGATAACGGCCCGATCCGGCGCCCCGTGTCATTACTAACCGGCTAGGATGGGGAACCTTTGGAGAGCCGGACAGAGAGGTAGCCAATGCGGGGGAACCTTCCGCAGGACGGCGGCGGATAACAAGTGAGCCGCCCCGCATTGGTGGTGAGAACCTGCCAGAGGGGGGAGTGCATCCCTGAATCTCACTGCAAGGAGCTAGCACTAGCTACCTGCCCCTACGCGACCGACCGATCGACCGACGGCCTGGTGGCACGGGCAAGCCCTGGAGCGCAAAAGCATGAGCTTGGCGTTCTAGGGTGCGGTTTGCCCGTAGCTCTCTCCCTCCCTCCCTCAAGCCTGGTGGCACGAAGCCCGATAACAAGGGGAGTCACCCAGGTATGGAGGGCTTGGTAGGACGCATCCTAAGCGGTCCAGATCGTTAGATCGGGAAAACTAAATCAGGCTGGCTGAAGGCCTAGCGAGCGAAGCGAGCGCAGGACTGAGGGCAGCTTTACGGGGGAAAGCGTATCCTTCAAGACATCGGCCAAGGGTAGTCGAGGCCTCGATGTCCAGCACGGATGGGAGGGGGGTTGCGGGATAAGGCCGCGCCTTATGACGTAACCTACTAGCCGTAGCCGCGCTACGACAGTAGGCCAAGAGGGGCTACGCCCCCTTTGGAAACCCCCTTGCCGACCTGTGCAATCCGATTCGCCGGATGAACCTCGCCCACCGTCCCCTTCTCCTTCGGGGCGGGGACCCCTCGCAGGCGAGGCGCGCCCGTCGCGCGTCCGGCTCGATCACCAGCCGTGCCGTGCATAGGCTGGATGGTCTGCCAATGGATCGAGGCCGGCTTGGCTTCCGTGCCTATAGCTGGCGACTGTGCCGGACTCGACAATGCAACGACTCGCCCGCCTAATTATATATGACGCGTCATATTTAATAATTGAATTTATATGACGCGTCATATATAATATACCCATCACAGTAACATGGGGATCGAGCCATGCGAGACGAACAGCCGGACCTGCCAGGAATACCGCCAATACCCAAGCCGCGTGGCAGGCCCAAGGTCCACAAAGACACCAAGGCAGCACAGAGGGCAGCATCCAAGGCCTACAGAGACCGGAAGCGGGCCGAGGGGCAGGCGCAGGCCTCGGCCATTCAGCAAGGCCGAAAGGCCCCCGACATTGAGGACCACGGCATTATCGACTTGTCTGTAATACCGGCCTATCGGGTTCGCAAAAGATAGGAAATTCCCTTTCCAATGACCCCCGCTTTTTTCCTGCTTTTTAAGCAGGCGCGCTTAAGGGTTTCTCTAGCGAGAAACCCGCGCAGCTCGTGGGGCCATATCAAATGCTCACCTCAGTCATGCATGGGGTAATTTGATTCGAGAGTGGGGTCGGGGGGCGCTACCCGCAAAGGACTTGTTTCCATCATCCGAGCAAATGCCTGAA
>NZ_JAVRKK010000208.1:0-2910 GCF_031962545.1 Candidatus Igneacidithiobacillus taiwanensis | reverse complement strand
CGGATGTTTGCAAGCGCAAGTATCCCCCCGCTACTGGACGGCGGCGCAGCGCGAATTATCGAGGAGCTTGGCCGATTGCCGGAGGCTCCCGCAATCATTGCATTGGATACCGTATCCCGTGCCCTTGGGGGTGGCAACGAGAACGACAGCCAAGACATGGCGGCCTTCGTTTCTGCCTGCGACGCAATCCGGGCAGCAGCCCCCGGCAGCACGTTGATTGCGGTACACCATACCGGGTGGGCCGATCCAAGCCGTGCTAGAGGTAGCAGCGTCCTGCGGGGAGGCGTTGATGTGGAAATGGCCTGCAATCGCGACGACCACGGCGTTATCTGGTTGTCCTGCAGCAAAGCAAAAGACACCGAAGAACCGCCCAAGCGCGGATTCACGCTGGAAAAGATAACCCTGCCTTGGGTGGACGACGAGGGCGAGCCGGTTACAAGTGCCATTCTGGTGGGCATGAGCGACGCTGCCCAAGCCATTCTTGCAGCCTCCACAAAGCAACTCGGCGACGCGCAAAAAATCTGCCTGTCTGTCCTGCGGAAGATGCAGACCGAGACTGGCGGCAAGGCGCTGATTCGTGATTGGCGGCAACGTGCCCATGAAGAAGGCTTTGCAGGAAAGTTTGCACGAGTCTTGGCTACCCTCAAAGAACGCGGCCTCATTGATGCAGACGATACCCACGCATGGGCTATTGGTGAGGATTCACCCGAAAACGGGACGGAAGGGACAAAAGGGACTTTTGTACCAAATGACTCGGCGGGGGATGAGGGACAAAAGGGACAAATGCCTATAGGCATGTCCCAAATGTCCCCTAATGTCCCGACCGAAAAGGACAGCGACAAGGCTTTGAAAAAAAAGAGAAATCCACGCCCAAAGACTGGCAAAAAAGCACCCGCAACCCGCAAATCAACCACCGAAAAAGGAGCGTAACCCTATGAATTCAAATGTTAAAATAGCGCGTTGCTACAAATGCAATCAAACCTATTACTTGCCAAGAAACCACACCGGCATTTTCTGCCCTGATTGCTTGGCGATTCAGGAAGTGGAAAACCAAGCCTTGGCGAAGGCGGTAGGTGCGGAGATAGAGCGCGTCCTGCGTTCCGTGCTGAAAGAATGGCAAGCAACGGCGGCCAATAAGAAAAGGCCATAAGGAGATCGCACAATGAGTTTATCGACCGTGTACGATAAAAGACGGCGCACCAGGGCGCAGCTAGAGCAACTGGATGCGCAGATCCTCGCTGCCTTGCAAGCCGACCACCCGCAGAGCGTCCGGCACCTGTTCTATCTCATGACGGACCCGCGACTACCGGAGCCGGTCGAGAAGTCGGATCGCGGGTATCGGCATGTTCAATACCGCGTTACCGAATTACGCCGGGCTGGGCGGTTGGATTATTCCTGGATCTCGGACGCTACCCGGCGCGGGTATTTCGTGGACACTTTCCGTAATGCTGCCGACTTTATCCGCCAAATGGCGAGCCTCTACCGTGGGCACCTATGGACTGATGCGGGCGTGTACTGCGAAGTCTGGTGTGAGAGCCGGTCTATCGCCTCGGTCATTCAGGCCGACTGCGAGGATCTAGCCGTATCTCTCTACCCTGCCGGCGGGTTTTCCAGCATCACACTTATCCATGAGGCAGCGCAGTACATCAACCAGGAGACGGAGGGAGGCGTGCCTGCCGTGATTTTCTACATTGGCGACCTGGACCCGGCGGGGGTACTGATTGACCGGTCCATCGAGAAGGATCTGCGGCAACATCTGCGAAGCGACGTGCATCTGGAGTTTCGGCGGCTTGGCATTACCGCCGAGCAAGTGGAGCAGTACGACCTACCAGAGAAGCCTCGGAAACTCGGAGATAAGCGAGCACTCCACATCAAGACAACCGTAGAGGCCGAAGCCATGCCAGCGCATATCCTTCGGCAAATCCTGCGGGATGCGGTAGAGGCGCTGCTACCCCCCGGCGCACTGGACACTGTAAGGGTGGCCGAGGAATCGGAGAGGCAGTATCTCAACTTCATTGCCGAGCAGGTGGAAATGGGCGGCGAAGCATGACAAACGGAGCGGGTGGTATATCCGTACCCCTGCCCCCGTATCGTGGGAATTTTGAGTATCTACGGCCCAGCAATGGGCAATGGAGGCAATGCCATGAGCACCAGTAAAGAACAGGGCAATAACTCGCAGCGCAATGAGCGCGGCCAATGGCTTCCAGGTGTATGCCCGAACCCAAAAGGACGGCCCAAGGGATCGAGGAACGCGACTACCTACACCATGAAGGAAGCCTTGGAAGAAGCCTTCTGGCAAGCTGGCGGGATCGGTTGGTTGGTCAAGCTGGCGCATGAGGAACCCAAGATATTTGCATCGCTGTTAATGCGACTGTTGCCACCGGCACCGGCAGAAACGGAAGCCGAGGACGGGCGGCCCTATGTCGATCCAGACGAACCCGCCAATGTGGCAACCATTGAAGAAATCCGCGCCGAGCTTCAGCGGCGGGACTGGTAAACAGCGCCAGCAATGCCTCTAGGAAGCCCAGGAAGGCGGGTTCAGGGAGCAGGCGCTACCAATGCACTACCCCATGGGAAAGTGACCGCCTAAAGACTGCCCGATCAATGCGTTGCCGGTAGGAGTGACCGCACCATGACCGCGTTCTACGGGTGAATATTTCCCCTCTATAAAAAAGGCGATCCAGGCTGGCGCAGATAGGCCAAAAACGGCGAGATATTGCCCCTTGCGCTGGCCAAGTGTAACCGTAAGTGTAACCGCTAGAGCCATTTTGCAAGGTGTGGAGAAGTGATACCGTTTTGTAAGGCGTTGTTTTTATTGGTCGGGGAGACAGGATTCGAACCTGCGACATCCTGCTCCCAAAGCAGGCGCGCTACCAGACTGCGCCACTCCCCGCGCGCCGAGGATCATAG
>NZ_JAVRKK010000207.1:0-2943 GCF_031962545.1 Candidatus Igneacidithiobacillus taiwanensis | reverse complement strand
CCCCAGGCGAGATGTCGGGACCAGGTCCAATACTGGGCTTCGTCACCCGACAGATGCAGGGGGCCCAGCACGATGATGACATAATGGATGGCTAGAATGGCGAGCAGGAGCAAGCCGATGCCAACTGGCTGCCAGGATATTGAGCGCACGAAACTTTTCATGCGTAAGTCCTGGGGTAATAATGGCTGCGTAAGATTCAAGGATAACAAGCCGGATTAGTAGAATATCAGGACCGTCAGCCAGCCAATCGGTAACCGTCGGCATCCTTGCCCCGCAAGCGTCGCCAGATCACCTGGCCGCTGAGGCGATTGGCAACCACAATGAAGACCTTGCGGTACACTCCGGGTGGGCAGGTGAGCGCCCGTACCCCGTGCCAGGACGCTGAATTCTGGGCGAAGAGAAAGCTTCGATTGCCCAAAACCTGAGATGCGCCGGCTTCTTGCAAATCATCAAAGTTCGGGGCCGAATGCCGCGGCCAGCGACCTTGGGCATCCAGTACCAGGGTCTGTCCGCCCCAAGATTCGTCCCATTCCTCTGGCGTGTTGAAGTAGAAAATGTGGGAACCGATCTTGCGGCGTGCATCGGTGTGGGGGGAGACGGAGGCCCCGGCCGGAGCATAGTGCCAGTGCATGGTGAAAATGACGGGACTGTGCGGACCCAACCCAAGCATCTGGCGCCAGAAGTTCCGGTAGGCGGGGCTATACAGTTCTTTGATGAACTGCTGCCAGTGGGGAGAGAGCTTGGGCAGCAGACTGGGTCGAACTTGTAAGGCCAGCCGGTCATGACTTTTCTGACCATGGGCCCGGCTCTTCCCTATGTGATTTTCGAAAAGGCTCGGATCAGGAAGCTCCGCAGCTAATTGATGAAAAATCTCTGGCCGCAAGAAGCCCTGAATGTTGCGCCACGGGTAAGGCTTGGTTGTCTGAAAGTCCAAACAGGCATCTACACAATCTTGTAAAACATGCTGATCAATACAGTACACGATGTATCCTCATCAATGAGCAGAAAGCCTCATGGCAGACCCTTCAGCCCTTAGCGACCATTGCTGTCACGCCTGGATGGATGCTCGGTCATGCTGGAAGAAGAGCCATGGTTGCGCTTATCCATTCTAGTAACTCGTAAGTAGTTATGCAGTTTGTGGCGTATTCTGATTCGATGGAAGGAGTGCATCCCCCTACAGAACTGGCGAAGGAGAGATGGATATATCTTGATTCTGGGCAAATTCGATGGGTCAGCTTTCCATCGGACCAGTTCGGACAGGGGGATCTGTTGGCGAATCATCAGGTTCAGATAGTGGGTTACCGCCTCTAGCGACAGGTCAGCAACTTCCATAATCCTGGCCTGTAACCAGGCGGCAGCTTTGCCCGCGCCAAGCACAGAGAAGATGGAATATGTCTACCGGGATCTGCACGATAAGGGTGCGATCCTCGGCTACGGTAATCTTGGCAGTGATGTGGTTGGATCTTTTCCTGGCCGCTACGAACAGGGGTTTGGAAGCAACTTGATCCAGAAAATTTGGCATGAGCAACCTCCCATAATATTTTCAATGAGTATAGCAGGTGTTCTGTTTTTTATATAAAAATATATTTTGATGCTCTAATATTAGAACAGGAAACGCCTACCAGCCATCAAAAGCGGTAGTGGAATCTAACCAAAGAAGCGCCTACAGCCCATCCAGAAAAATGGCAATCCAGGGGTACGGGGTCAAAAAGATCCCCAGATCAAGGGCTAGCGGCGGTTCTACTCCTTGCCGGCTGGTAACCCCTCACGCAAAGAGCGAGTACACATCCAGGCCCTCGGCAGCAATGCAGCGCTTGAGATGCAACAAGCCCTCAACCTGAATTTGCCGAATCCGCTCACGGGTTAAGCCCATACGCGCACCCACCTCATCCAGCGTGGCACCGTCATTCCCATCGAGGCCAAAGCGCCAGTACAGCACCAAGCGTTGTTTCTCTTCCAAATCACCAATCAAGGTATGGAGGCGTTGGGCCAAATCCTGTGCTGCTAGTCGCTCTTCTGGACCGGGCACCGCAGGATCAGAAACAGTTTCCTGGAGATTACGCTCGCCTTCCCGATCAAGCCCTGCATCCAAACTCCCCACCCGATTGTTCATTTCCAGATAATTGCGAATTTCGTCAATGGGTCGCTCCAGCGCGGCAGCCAATTCCTCGGGGCTCGGATCCCGATGGAGTTTCTGCTCCAGGCAGCGGGCCGCACGCAGAATCGAGGCAAGCTCCTTGGTGATATGGATAGGTAGACGGATAGTGCGGGTCTGGTTCATGAGCGCCCGCTCAATGTTTTGACGAATCCACCACGTAGCATACGTGGAAAAACGAAATCCCCGTTCGGGATCAAATTTTTCCACCGCATGCATGAGTCCCAGATTGCCCTCCTCAATCAGGTCCAAGAGTGGTAAACCCCGATTGACATACCGGCGGGCCAGGCGCACCACCAGGCGCAAATTACACTCGATCATCCGCCGACGGGCATCGGCATTGCCCTGTTGCACCAGCCTTCCCAACTCCACCTCTTCCAGAGCGGTCAGCAGTGGATTGTGACCAATTTCCTGAAGATAGCATTGCGTAGCATCCCAATCGGGGCCGTGCTCCGCCAAGACCGGATCGGGGCTGTCACTCTCGGTAAGGTTTTCGGGCTCTCCTTCCGCCAGTTCCAACTCCTGATCCAGCGCTTCGCGACTCATTTCAAGCTCCTTTGTGTTTACCGGTTATTCGATTGTTCATGACCAACTATGTTTGGCAATAGCTTTACGAAAACAACGACCAGGAATAGGTCAATGATCAAAAATCCATCAAACGACCCTTTGATGGAAACAAATGGCGAGGCCTTCCCGGCCAATGTTTTCACCTGAATCCGTGACTTCGATCCCCAGAAAATATCCTAATAACATGTTTTCCATGGTATAATCTGATTTTCAGTGATTCA
>NZ_JAVRKK010000206.1:0-2960 GCF_031962545.1 Candidatus Igneacidithiobacillus taiwanensis | reverse complement strand
AAAATAGTGGTATTTCGATCAGCAATGGGCCTCATGGCGTTTTTTTTGAGATTCTGGATCAACGGCAATGCCTTCTTCGGCTAGATCAGATCTTCCCTAATGCCTGTAAATCGGCAAAGATTCGGGCATGGGCAAAACGCAACAGTAGTAATCTACATAGTCGATCGGCAAGATTTTGCCGCGCTGGCGACCAATCGGCGGGCAGCTGCACGAGCTGGAACTGCACAATGCGCTCGGCGTGCGCCAACCACGGCCAGGGTTCAATCAAATCCGCTACACTGTTTGCCCTACGACTCAGACGCAGAGCAGCCTCCAGCCCACGGAAAAAAAATGGGACCAGCGCTGCCGGCGCATTGGGGCATGGCTCCGCTGCCGGACGCGGGGTAGAGAAGGATGGTTCAGACATGTGATATCTCCCGGGAAACTTCACCCTCAGTGACGTCACAAAGAGCGGTGGACTTGAATTTTGCCCGAGCAGGTCATGGCACAATATCTGCTTACTGTTCTAGCGCTAGATCGCTACCCGCGCAAGCGATGGGAATATATGCAACTGATCAACTCAAGGGAAAAGCCATGAAGCGCCCGAATAACACTGATCTACAAGCCTTACTCGAAGCCTTGCTTGCCGCTTGGGAGCAGCTTTGGGAGCAGTGGCTTCTGGGCAATGACACTCGCCCGGCTGCGGCGCGGCTCAACCATGCCCTGCATGCCGCGGAAACCCAAATTCCTGATACGGAGAAAACCTACTGGTCCAATCTCCAAGAGCAGTGTCATTTCCTGATGCACGAGCTGCAAGCGCTTGGACCGTCAATTTTCCGGCAGGATGAGGCATGGCAGATCGGATATCGCAGGGTTGTCACCGGTGCCACACATTTTCAGCGCCAGTGCCGTCAAGGCATTCTACGGCAACAGGCATATAAGGGTGAGGTAGACAGTCTGACACGTGTGCCTGGGCGTAGCCGCTTCCAGCGGGAACTCGCGCGCGAGTTGGCGCGAGTACAGCGGGGTGAAAAGGCTTGCTTAGCGATGATCGATCTCGATCACTTCAAGACATTCAATGATCAGTACGGACACCTGGGGGGGGATCATGCCCTCTTTAGCCTATGTCGTTTTTTGGAACAGTCCCTCCGCCCCTACGATCAGGTGTATCGCTTCGGCGGCGAGGAGTTTGCCATCCTTTTTCCAGGAATGACAGCGGAGTGGGCGGAGACCAGTGCCAACCGCCTCTGTCGCCGCTTGGCCGATAACGAATTTCGCCTGGATGACGGACGCCCTTACCGACTCACCATGTCCATGGGTATTGTCCAGTTGAACGCAGGCCAAAGCCCAGAAGAAAATCTGGAATTGGCCGATCAGGCTCTCTATCGAGCCAAAGCCGAAGGACGTAATCGCGCGATTTTTATCGGTCCGTCATCTTTTACCCACGCACAAGAAGCCGTATCCTTCCGATAGTTATATTTGACCTTTTGGGGATTTCGCGTGCCCGATGTAACCGAGAAGGAAAAGGCCCTGCAGGTCCTGCAAACCCTACTACGCGAGGGGCGCTCCGTACAACCCGACAACTATCGAGAGGTCTACGAGCGTTTTTTCGGCACGGTGCTACCTAATGCCAACGACGGTACCCCTCCCCTCGCCCAGATCCTTCCGGAATTTTTGGGTGAATGGGAGCGTAGTCAGCAAGGACTAAGTCATCTGCAAAAATTGCAGGTGCTGCGCCAACAACTGAGCCAAAGCAATAACAGACAAGCGGCAGAGGTCTTACAGAATCTCACGCGACAATGGCAACAACGCCCCAGTAGAAGCATTGTAGAAAGTGAGCCCTCCCATACCACCGAAAACACCTCGGCACAGACCATCATCCGTCTTCTTTGGCAACGTAGTTTGCGTCAGGGTTTTTTTGTCGGGCCGGCTCAGGCGCCGATCGATCGCGAACTTTTCGAGCAGACGGAATCTTTGTTACAAGGAGAGAATTTTACCATAGAAGATTTTCTCCAAAAAATTCGTGCGTTGTGGAGCACCCTCGATCAATACGAGGAAAAACAGCAACATACTATAAAGAATATCCACTCTGCCTTGCACTTACTGTTCTCTGGCAGTGCTTCTCTCCTTCCCAAAGACCCTTGGCTCGCACAACAACTGAGCCATCTCGATGCCTATGTTGCGGGCCAGGAATCGGCGGAGAAGAGTCAGGAGATGCTCGAGGCTCTCCGCGCACTCCTCTATCAGCATGAGCAGCGACGCGAGCCCGTGCAAGCAGTTGATCGGGCGTTGCAAGAACTGTTGCAGTTGGCGTTTTCAGTTATCGAAACCCTGAATACAGGTAGCGCCGAAAACTATCGCGAATTAGCCGAGCTCAGCGCACAAATCGAGAGAAGTGACGATATTGGAGTGATTCGTGAGCTAGTCGGTAAAGTACTTCAGCGAAGTCGCCGTCTGCAGGAAATCCTGAACAATTCTCGCGAAGCCTTACAAGATGCTAGAAAAAGATTGCAGTCTACCGAAGCACGATTACGCGACCTGGAGCAGGAAATCTCCACGCTCAATCTTTTGGTACATCAAGACCCACTCACCAACACCTTGAATCGTCGCGGGCTGCAAATGGCGTTCGAACGCGAAAGTGCGCGCGCCAAGCGCCAGCAAATTCCCCTGAGCTTGACCATGCTCGACCTCGATCATTTCAAAAAAATCAATGACGAGCATGGCCATGAGGTGGGCGATACCGTCCTTTGCCATATCGCTTCACTCCTGAAAAGCGCACTGCGCGCTGAGGATATCGTTGCTCGTTTTGGTGGCGAAGAATTTGTCATTCTCATGCCCGGGACCTCAGCGCCAGCAACCATCGACGTTCTCCAGCGTATCCAGTGCATAAGTTCACAAACCTTTGGCACTTCTTTGGCGAGGGAGGAGTGCCATGCAGGTTCAACATGTCGGGTACCGGATCCGGGGGTTTTACCGGGTAG
>NZ_JAVRKK010000205.1:0-2971 GCF_031962545.1 Candidatus Igneacidithiobacillus taiwanensis | reverse complement strand
ACGGCGCATCGAGCTCTATCGCACTGGTGCGCCCATGGTGCTGGGAGAAATCCTCGATATCAGCGAGGGTGGTACCAGGGTTCGCCAGGTGGGTCGGGCTGTCGGTTTTTCCCTGCATTCTGGCGAACGCTTGCCGAAAGTGTTTTTTTCCATGCGGGACGGCACCCAGATTTCTTGCCCGGCAACGGTGCGACATTTCATTTCCGGGCAGGATGGCATCGGGCTCGAGTTTACCGATATCGATCCTGCAGCGCGTCGTGCCATTGCTAAATACGTCTTTGATCGAGATCGAGAAATTGCGCGTGCGCAGGGGATCGAGCTAGGCGGCCATTCGTCGCGCAAAAGTAGCGTGTGGAGCCAGTTCAAACGCTGGATTTCTTCGTAGCCCAGACCTCGAGCGCCCAAGCGCGCCATTCGTCCGGCGGCGCACCGCGAAGCCCGTCTGGTGTCGGAAAGCCCAGGCGTTGCAAGCTCTGCTCCCAGGCCCCGCGCGGGTCGAAGGCCGCTGCCCCACCGCTTTTCGAAAGCTTCTTGCCATCCTGGCCAAGGACCAGGGGTAAATGCCCATATTGTGGCTGCGGGTATCCCAAGCAGACCTGCAAAAAGCGCTGCACTGGAGTAACGGAGACGAGATCGGCACCACGGATCACTTCCGTAACATCTTGCGCGTGGTCGTCCACCACGCAGGTAAACACATAGGCGTAAGGGCCATCGGCGCGCAGCAGCACCGGGTCCTGCTCGGGAAAGCGGCTTTCCTGCATACCGAGATAGCGATCCTGCCAAAAACCTACTCGGGCGGTGCGCAGATCCAAGCGCCAAGCCCGCGCCTGCGCCGGGGGCCGCTCGCGGCAGTGGCAGGGAGATTGCAGAAGGCTCTGGCGGCTACAGCCGCAGGGATAAGCAAGGCGGGCGGCACGAAGCTTTGCAAAGGCGGCGTCGTAGTCTGCCTGACAAGCCGATTGGTAGCGAATGGCGCCGTCCCAGTGCAAGCCAAGCATAGTTAATTGCTCTTGTATCTGTTCCGCATATACGGGCTGGCAGCGCTGCACGTCGATGTCATCGATGCGTAAAAGCCAGCGCCCGCCCTGACCTTTGGCGCTGAGATAGCTGCCGATTGCCGCGAGCACCGAGCCCTCGTGCAAAGGTCCGCTCGGGCTCGGCGCAAAACGGCCCGTCACGTCGTGAGTTTCCGCCCGCACTGCACCCTGATCGTTGCATTCTTCCCTCTCCATGCGCGCAATGGTAGCAAGAGCCGGCGCTGTGGGCATTTTCCTGCCGCTAGCGTGCTATGCTGGGCGTGTGGCGAGTGGGAGGAGGGTAGATGGCGACAGGGGAGTTTGCGCTGATCGACGAACTACGTCGCGGTCTGGGGCAGGTGGAAGACGACGCGGCGGTCATTGTCGGGATTGGCGACGACGCGGCGGTGCTCGATTGCGGTGGGCGCCGCCTGGTAGCCTGCACCGATACCCTCGTCGCCGGCCGGCATTTCTTTGCCGAGCTTGGCGCCGACGATCTCGCTTGGAAGGCGCTGGCGGTCAATCTGAGCGATCTTGCCGCCATGGGTGCCGAGCCGCGCTGGGCACTGCTCAATCTTGCTCTGCCGGCAGGTATGGCTACCCCGGCTTGGCGCGCGGACTTTATGCGTGGCTGGCAGGAGCTGGCTCTGCCTTTTAATCTGCGCTTGGTGGGGGGCGATACGGTTGCCTGCGATGGCCCATTAACGGTGACCGTGACCGCCTTGGGCCTGCTGGCGGGAGATGCCCTGCTGCGCAGTGGCGCGCAAGTGGGCGATGATCTCTACGTGACCGGCACCTTGGGTGATGTCGCCCTTGCGCTCGAACTTGCTTTTGCCGAACGTGCCGGCGAGGCCGTCGAGGACTTGCCGGGAGCGGCGACTCTGGAGCAGTGTCGTCGACGTCCCACCCCGCGTGTTGCCTTTGGTCAGGCAGCGCAGCGGCTGGGGGCGCGCTGTGCGCAGGATGTCTCCGATGGGTTTCTCGCCGACCTACACCACATCCTGCAGGCCTCGGGGGTGGGGGCGCGGATCGATGGCGATGCCATCCCCCTGAGCCCCGTTCTGGCGGGTTGGGTGGGCGACGACTGGCAACGGTTGTTGCGTACCGCTCTCACCGGCGGCGATGATTACGAACTCATTCTCGCCGCACCTCCCGCCCTTGCCGTGCAGCTGCAGACCGCAGCGCAGCAAACGCAAACGCCCCTGCAGCGGGTGGGTAGTGTTTTGCCGGCAGCGGCAGGTTTGCAGCTTTTTTGGCAGGGTAGGCGCCAAGACCTACCAGAACATTTGGGGCACCAGCATGTCATCTGAATTTCCCATCTATCTACCTTTGCGGCCAGCGGCCTTGCCCTTGGCGCAGCGTCTAGCCGCGTGGATCGAGCTCGCCGGTCGACCGGTTGCTCTGCAACTCTGCGCAACCTTGCCGCTGACCAAAACCTCTGCTGGCGTTGCCCTGGGTGACTTTGACAACATCGATGCTTGGCGCCAAGCGGGGGGCGTACGACTCGATCCTCTCGACTGGCCAGCGATGGCGGCGTACCTCCGGCAGCACTGGCCGCTTTCCACCCCGCCGCGTACGCGATTTGGTGTTACCCCAGCAACAGCGCCCCTGCCCGGAGAAATCTGGTCGGATGGCGAGGGCTTGGCTTTGGAATTAGCCCCTCCGGAATGGGCGCTGTTGCAGCGCGCCCAACCGCTCGGCTGGCAACTGGCAACGGCAGAATCCTGTACGGCGGGCGGCATTGCTGCGCGGATTGCCGCCTTACCCGGCTCCTCGGCACTCCTGCGCCAGGGTTATGTGGTCTACAGCAATGCCGCCAAGGAGGAGATGCTGGGGGTGCAAGGCGCAACCCTCGCACGCCACGGTGCCGTTTCGGAAGCGGTGGTGGAAGAGATGCTCGAAGCCGCTCTCGGGCAGGCAGAGCTCGCGGTGGCGGTGAGCGGCATTGCCGGGCA
>NZ_JAVRKK010000204.1:0-2985 GCF_031962545.1 Candidatus Igneacidithiobacillus taiwanensis | reverse complement strand
GGCCAGGGCGATGACCGCCGCCAGCAAGAGAATGGGCAGGACGAAGCCGCCCAGGCTAAACAGTTCGAGCAAATCCTGCACGCATCCCTCCCAACCTCAGCGCTGAAGACAGCCGAATATACCACAAGGGGCGCGTCTTTCACCGCGTCGAAACGGTCAAGAAAGATAAAAATCAGTGATAGGCGGCCAAAACCTCGGGCGGCACCGGGGCAAAGTGAAAGGGCTTACTCGGCACAAATTTGCTGAGCACATCGCCGCTGTAAGTCTGCCCCTGCCCCATGGGCAAGATGCGCACCGGCGCCCCGGGCTGCAGGTCAGCCTTTTGCAGATTCACCCAAAAAAGATCCAGGGAGGAAGTCGAATTGAAGTAGTAGCGCAGGTTTTTCTGATCCGCAACCACGCGCCAGCGGGTAGTAGAGATATTGGGATGCCCCGGGGTAGAGATACCCATGGGTACCGAAACATTGTTGAGAACGCTGAATACCTCGGCTACCCCAAGCTGATTGTTGGCGGTCTTGGGGATGGCATGGATGTAGAAATCGGCGCGAGCAAAGCGGTCTGGGGCCTGGTTGGTGCCGGGCAGGAAGCGAGTACCGCCAATCTGCTCCCAGTATTTGGCCACGGCGAGCTGCTGCGGATACTCGGGATTGTTGGTGAGCACCTGATATTGGCGACCGCTGTGGACTACCAATTTGCCGTCGACATATTCGAGAATGGCGCTGTCGCCGCTGGCGTCGGACAAGGACAGATGCAAGGTCGTAAAGCGATCGGTGCCAGGAATGGGGGCGGAAATCAAACAGACGGGGTGGCTCTTGAGGGAAGCCAGGGCTTCTTTTACCGTCGCAAAGTTATCGAGAAAATACTGTGCCCAGGCACTGATCACGAGACGTTTTTCGTCAGCCGCGCAGTGGTCCGGATACTTACTGGTATTGAGCCAGAGCATGTTGGCGACCAGACCCTTTTGGTTCATGCCATCGCTCACCGCTGCGTTCAGGGAAGTGACGACGACGCTACCATAGCGCGAGGTCCAGTCCGCCGAGTCTTTGCCAGCGCCACCATTTTGCCGCAAGCCCGCGGGAAAGAGCCAGAGCCGGGTGTTCATCGGGTCTTTCCAATCCATGGTACGACCGGTGATGTTGAGCCCATCGTCACCGTGGTAGACCACCCGGGTACAGGCCTCGGCATTGGCGGTGCAGGCCAGCAAGCCGAGGGCGAGAAAAAACCAGTTACGAGAGGCCATGCGCATTGCTCCTTGCGGTAGAAGAAAGGCCCGCGCTAGCGGACAGTGTAGGATGTGGCGGCGTCGGCCCCCAAGAGTTCTCCGAGGCTACCTGCTGGGGACTGACGGGATCATCCACGTAATGGGGAGACATGATCTGCACCCCATTTTCGTTAAAGATATCAAGCACCTCACCATGCAGGGCCGAGAGGGTGAGGGCATGGCTACCGAGCACATCGATATCGAAGGCGGCAACCAGGGTGTATTCCACATAAAAGTCGCTCAATGCCTGTTGCAAGACGTATGGCGCGGGATCACGCAACAGGCCGGGGCAACGCGCAGCCGCCTCGAGAAGCAGGGCATGGACTTGCCGCCAAGGGGTGCCATAGCCAATGGAAACCGAAACCTGGAGAACGTGCTGGTTGCCCCCTCCCTCGCGAGAGAAATTCCGAATGGGCTGACTGAACACCACCGAATTGGGAATGCTCACCTCTTCGCCCGTGCCAGTGTGGATACGCGTGGCGAACATGCCAATCTTGACCACGGTACCCCGGATCGAGCCGATGGTGACATACTCTCCCGGGCGCAAGGCATGAGAATAGAGCAGAGAGAATCCAGCCAAAGCCTGGCCCACCACACTCTGCCCACCCAGGGAAATCATCAAGCCAGCCAAAACCGAGACCCCCTGGAAGGTGGCGCTGCTGGACCCAGGCAGGTAGGGATAGGCCAGGGCGAGGGCAAAGAGCCAAATGAGCAGGGCGCTGATTTGCCGCGTCGGTGCCGCCAGATCGGCAGAAATCCAGGGCAAACGCAGTTGCTGTCTTTCCACCCGTCGCAGCAAGGTAGAATTGGCGTGGACGATGCCGCGTGCTGTGATAAAAATCAGTATAGCCACCAGAAGATTGGGAATGGCAACCAGTACCTGATAGCCGATGCGTCCCAACCAGAGCTTGAGCCACTGGGTAAAATGCACCCCGAGGGCGTGGCTGAAATCAAACTGGCGCAGCACAAAGGTAAGGTAAAGAGCGGCAAGAATCAGATAAAAAGCCAGAAAAAACAGCCGCAAAAAGCCGTTCAGCAGGTACTGCAATTGCCCGAGGTACTGCGCCAGCGCTCCGTGCCGATGCAGCAACCACTGCCCCAAACGCTGTTGCAACCAGCGGTGCAGCTGCCCCAAGGCCCAATAGAGCAAAAAGAGAACACCCGCGCCCAAAATGGCCCAGGCCAGAGAGATGGCGAGTTTCAGCAGCTCGGACATGGTTTTTTGGTACGCAATGGCAGCAACCGCAGCATGCTCTGACCCCCCCCTCTTTTCTTGCCGCAAGTATCCGCGGGCACTGGCGCTTCGGTCAAGGATCCAGTCTTCTTACGGTAGGTTCCAGTATGGGCGACCGCCGCCGCCATCTCGCAGCTGTAGATGCCCCTTCGACCATCGCCAGGGGTTACCGCCCTCGCCCACGTAGCGAATACTGGCATAGGGGTAGGCGTGGAGCAGGGCATGGCGCTGCCAAGGATCCCAACTGTAGGGGGCAAAAATCACGCGCGGGGCACCACGATCCGCAGGACGGAGAAAGGCGGCAAGGGTAGGATCATCCATATCGCCCAAGAGCAAAACCCGGCCGCCATCCAAACCCAGAGCACAAGGTTGCAGCTTAGCAAACTGCAAGCTCTGCCCACCCGGCACCTTGCGCCCGTCACAAGTTGCCACCGGGCGCCCAAGCTCCGGCAGGCGATTGCCGCTGGGCAACAGGGTCGTAGCCGCCGCC
>NZ_JAVRKK010000203.1:0-2993 GCF_031962545.1 Candidatus Igneacidithiobacillus taiwanensis | reverse complement strand
ACAACGCCGAACGGCCACACCATCGACTCGGACAGAAACCACCGCTATCCTTCCTCCTCCAACATCTACCACAGTGCCAAAGGTGGTGGACGCATACAGCCGATTGACGAGAAGCAGGCCTGCGGGTAGTATTCGCGTCTCAAGGCGCTCGTAGCTCAGCTGGACTAGAGCAACTGGCTACGAACCAGTAGGTCGGGAGTTCGAATCTCTCCGAGCGCGCCAAGTCAGTCAAGGCCTTAGGTTAACGCCTCGGGCCTTTTTCTTTGTCTGCGGGTGCCCTTTTGGCGCTGGTTTCGACCGCGATACCGCAACGACTCCAGGGTGAGTCCCTCTCCGCCAGCTCGGCAATTTCTCGCCTCTGGTAACTCCCCGCAAGCTCCGTTTGCCCGGGGTATCCGATGGAGGATTCGCTGAAGTCCTTGCCAGTCGCAGTCTTTCCGGATGCCGAATTCCCCGCCATTGCTTCTCAGCCTCCCGGGTGAGCTTGAAGCTCAGGCCGTCGAATGGAAAACGACTTCAGAGCCGGAGCGATCCTACTTGGGAACCCGCGCCGGTACCACGCCCAAGGCGGTCAGAATCTCCTGTTCCGGTAGATGTCGACTCCAAAGCACTGTCCGGCGACTGTCGATTATTCGTACCTCTGCATATTCTTCTAGCCGTATGGCTGCCTCGCTTTCTAGGACCCGTTCAGTCAGGGTACGGGCTGCACTCACCGCAGTACCTCTTCAATGCCCAGGCCCAACTCTCCCATCCCCCTGCGCAAAACCGCCACTCTTACGTGGCGCACTCCTCGTTGCCGGCTGTCTGCACATCCTATGAAGCAACAGTGCACTCTCCTCCTAGTCAGCGGTAACACCGCTGTACAACACTTTCGATCGTAGCGCAGCACCCGAACGTATTGACCTTATTTTCTAAATAAGCAATCCTCAGAAGGTCGGAGATATCCGACGCAATTTATTGTCTTTTAATTATTTTTTGATTCGGGGGTATTTATGTCTGTTGATCTCAAAAAACTGATGCAGTTGTCGGGTGCTGTGGCGGCTGGCCATTTCAGCGCCGACGGCAAGATGCTGGCCAAGGAGGGCAACATCGATGAGGAAACCGCACACATGGTCGCCATGATGTGCGCTGCCAACACCATGATGGGTAAGATGCAGGCCGAGAACTTCAGCAAGCACAGCCAGATGCACTGGTCACCCTTTCACGGCTTTGCCGTTTCCGCGGGCGACTACACCGTCTGCACCATGGGTCACGTCGGCATCTTCGTCGAGACCGCCAAGGCTGATTTCAATGAGGTCTTCAAGGTACTCGGTGAGGTGGCCCACGCCAGCTGAGTGAAACGTAGCAGAATGTTTTTTAACTAATTGGAACACAAAAATATTTATATATTTTTAGCGGACGAGTGAAAAATAGCCCCCACAATGGGGGCTTTCAATTCTCCTGTTTGTTTGATCCGCAATACCCAATCTGATGACCCGCAAGACCTCGGCTATGTCATCGTTTCCCAGATGCTCTCGGCAGCTCCTGGGCGGGAATCTGCTCGCTAACAGCCGCAACGCAAAATCTCTACTATTCTTGAGCAGAGACGTTTTTACGCAACCAGGAGCCATTCATGCCGAAAAAAAGCCATCTGACACCTTCCTTACGCCCACCTACGGTGGGCGCCACATGCTCGACCCCATCCCCAAGGAGCATCTTCCCGAGTCCGATTTAGAGCCTGCCGTTGCCTACCAGCTCATTCACGATGAATTAATGATGGATGGCAACGCTCGCCTCAATCTAGCGACCTTCGTCACCACATGGATGGACCCCGAGGCACGCAGCCTGATGGCAGAAACCTTCGATAAAAACATGATCGATAAAGATGAATATCCGCAAACGGCAGAAATTGAAAGGCGCTGCGTGCAAATCATTGCCCATCTCTTTCATGCCAAGGACAAGGAAAAGCCTATTGGCGTATCTGCCATTGGTTCCAGCGAGGCGGTCATGCTTGCTGGCATGGCAATGAAATGGCGCTGGCGGGCTTGGCGTAAAAAACAAGGAAAGGACGATACTCGGCCAAATCTGATTCTTGGTAGCAATGTGCAAGTGGTATGGGAAAAATTCTGCCGCTATTGGGATGTTGAGCCGCGCTACATCCCCATTCAGCAAGACCGCTATGTTATAGGTCCAGATGAGGTCGTTGCGCGCATGGACGAAAACACCATTGGCGTGGTTGCCATACTCGGTACGACGTTTACTGGGGAATTTGAGCCGGTGCGCGCCATTCACGATGCAGTTGTGGCAGAAAACAAAAAGCGGGGGTTGCAAGTGCCTCTGCATGTAGATGCCGCCAGTGGTGGTTTTGTCGCTCCTTTTTTGCATCCGGATCTGCAATGGGATTTCCGCTTACCCAATGTCGTGTCGATCAATGTATCGGGACATAAATACGGACTGGTCTATCCTGGCATTGGCTGGGCCGTCTGGCGGGGTCAAGCATATCTCCCTGAGGAGCTGGTGTTTCATGTCAATTATCTGGGGGGAGACATGCCCACCTTTACCCTCAATTTTTCCCGACCTGGCAATCAGGTTGTGGGGCAGTACTATAATTTTCTCGGCTTGGGGCGTAGCGGTTACACCCGCATCATGAAAAACCTGCAAGATATTGCCGTATGGCTGAGCGGCGAAATTGCCAAAATGAAGCCCTTTCGTTTGCTCAGTACCGGTGAGAGCATTCCCGTTTTTGCCTTTCGCTTGGTCGACGCCACGCGCTATTCGGTGTATGACGTCTCCGAACGTCTCAAAACTCGCGGCTGGCAGGTGCCCGCCTACACCTTGCCCAAAAATGCGGAGAAATTGGCAGTCATGCGTATTGTTTTGCGTGAAGGGTTTTCCCGCGATATGGCGGAGATATTACTGCGCGACCTGCGCACAGTCATCGACGAACTCGAATCGGACCCACCCCGGCATCCCAAGCAACCCGCTGGTGCAGTTTTTCACCATGGATGACAGAA
>NZ_JAVRKK010000202.1:0-3016 GCF_031962545.1 Candidatus Igneacidithiobacillus taiwanensis | reverse complement strand
TCCCCCAAGGCCCACTTGGTGGTGACGTACCTGGTGGCGCTGGGCTCCAACCTCTCGGCCCTCTGGATTCTCATCGCCAACGGCTTCATGCAGGATCCCCAAGGTGGAACGTTTGATCCCAATACCATGCGGATGCAGTTCACCAGCTTCATTGGCTTGATCTTTAACCCCGATGCCCAGGCCAAGTTTGTCCATACCTCGGTAGCTGGCTTTGTGACGGGCTCCATGTTTGTGATGGCCATCTCCGCGTACTACCTATTGAACAAAAGACATCGGGAGTTGGCCCTACGCTCCTTCCGGATCGCGAGTATTTTTGGGGTAATCTCCAGCGTCGGCGTGATCACCCTGGGGGATGCCTTGGGTTATATTGATGCCCACTCGCAGCCTACCAAGCTCGCCGCCATGGAAGCCATCTGGAAGACCGACAACCATCCGGTTTCGGCGCCTTGGAATCTGATCGCCATCCCCGATCGCCAAGCCCAGAAGAATGTATTTGAAATCAGCATTCCCTATATCCTGACCCCGTTGTTGACCCATACCGAAACCACGGTCATCCCCGGCATTCTTGACTTGGAGCAACAGGCCAAGCCCAAGATCGAGAATGGTATCAAGGCCATGCTCGCCCTCAAGGCCTATAATGCCGACCATGGTGACACGGCTGCCTTGGCGACCTTCAAGCAATATGAAAATGATATGGGCTATGGCTTCCTGGCCAAGGAATTTGCCCCCGATCAGGATCTGGCCAAAGTAAATCAAGCCAATCTTCCGAGCGTGCTCGACAAAACGGCCAAGGCCACCATTCCCAATGTCTGGGTGGAGTTTTGGGCCTTCCGGCTCATGGTCGCAGCGGGCTTTGCCATGTTGATCCTCTTTGCCTTTGCCGCTTACTACAGCTTGAAAAATCAAGTAGAACGGCATCCATTGCTGCTGAAAGTAGCACTTTGGAGTATCACTCTCCCCTGGATTGCAGTGGAGTTCGGCTGGATCACTGCCGAGAACGGGCGCCAACCCTGGACCGTGTATGGATGGCTCCCAACCTTTGTCTCGGCTTCCAGCCACTCTGTGGCTTACATGGTCTTTTCGTTGATTGGTTTTGCAGTCCTCTACAGCAGTTTCATCATTGCCGAGCTCTACCTGATGTTTAAATACGCCCGACTGGGTCCGCAGGAAGAGCACCACGGCGATGCGGCCCCGGCTGCTGGCGGTGGATTGGCAGGAAAACCGGCCTTTGCCAAAGCCAGTCTGGATCGGCAATAAAAAAATGCGGGGCACGTCTGCCCCGCCCAAAAGGAGCAACATACGATGGATGCTTATGTATTCTTGAAAGTCTTATGGTGGTTACTCCTGGGCATCTTGCTCATGGGGCTGGCCATCATGGTAGGAATGGACATGGGGGTGGGGACGCTACTGCGCTTTGTGGGCAAAAATGATGCCGAGCGGCGCATGGCCCTCAATGTCGTTGGTCCCCATTGGGATGGTAACCAGGTCTGGTTCATTCTGGGTGGTGGGGCGATTTTTGCCGCCTTCCCCAGCCTCTATGCCACGTCCTTTTCGGTATTCTACATTGTCATGATTCTCTTGCTCTTTAGCATGATCATGCGACCGGTGGCCTTCGAGTACCGCTCCAAGGTTCCTGCCGAGAAATGGCGGGATACCTGGGACTGGGCCTTTTTGATTTCCGGCGCACTGCCCATGATTGTGTATGGTGCGGCTTTTGGAAACATTCTCGAAGGAGTGGGCTTCCACTTTGGCTGGGATGGTCAGTATTATCAAACGGAGTCCTTCCTTTCCTATCTACTCAATCCCTTTGCCATCCTCTGTGGCCTGCTGTCCTTGAGTCTGGCCATGTATCAAGGGGCTGCCATGCTGATGATCCGGGGAACGGATCCCATCTATAGTCGGGCCAAAAAGATTGGCTCCGTAGCTGGGCTGGTCAGTGTGGTACTGTTCGTCATCGGTGGTTTCTGGGTATCCGGCCTGGACGGTTATGTGCTGCACCATGCGGATGCTGCCATGCCAGCCAATATTTCCGCCGCCCAGGATGTTACCCGGGTAGCGGGCGCTTGGTTGCACAACTATGCTGCGGCACCCATCCTCTGGCTGATTCCAGTCATTGCCATCCTGGCCATGCTGGCGGGAAGCTTGGCCATGCGCGCCAACAAGTCGACGTTGGCCTGGTGGCTGGGGGCCGTCGCCTGGATCGGCGTGCTCGGCACAGCGGGTGTCTCCATGTTCCCTTTCCTCATGCCCTCCAGCGACAACCCCGCCCAGAGCATCACGGTGTGGAACGGCACGGGTAGTGAATACAACCTGGTTTGGATGACCATCTTTAGTGCTATCTTCGTGCCTACCATCCTCGCCTACACAACCTGGTGTTTTCGGGTCATGCGCGGCAAGGTCAAGAGTCCGAGCCCAAGCGATACCCACGCCTACTAAGGAGTTTCTCCCATGAAAAACTTGCTTACCCTTGTAAGTGCTGCCGTCATCCTGGGCCTTGCACTCTTTCTTTCGGTGATCCTTGGCGACTATGGTCCGTGGTACTTTGCCTGGCTCATCGGGACCACCATGATCGTCCTCGTTTCGGCCGCAGGCGCAGCCATGTTCGATAGCCAGGACGAAGAAATGTCGCAGCAGGGCATTACCAAACGCTAGGAGGTCATCATGCAGTATGCCGATCTGGAAGATATTATTTTCTTTCTACCCGCTGTTTATATCGGAATCGCGGGAATCATGTACCTCTATACCCGCAAACGTTTCAAGTAGCATTACGTATTGCCGCTGACGTATCCTGGGGGCCTGCCGGCCCCTTTTTTCTGGAGGTGATTCAATTGCTAACAGAATCTTCACCGGACACATGGTAAGCGCTTGGGCATGACGGAAATCACACTACCTAATACCAGCAGCCAGGACCAGCAAAAATCACGCTGGATGCTTGCATCAACCGTCCTCAACGGCTTCCTTTCCATCTGCAAAATCGGATGGGGGTTATATTCCGGAAGTACGGTCGTCATCGCGG
>NZ_JAVRKK010000201.1:0-3069 GCF_031962545.1 Candidatus Igneacidithiobacillus taiwanensis | reverse complement strand
AAAGAAAATTTGTACTATTGGGCGATATCGAAGGTATTCATGACCCATTCCACGACCATGGCCCACCATGGCGTTTGACCTTATTATACGGATGGTTTACTATTAGCTCACGGGGAGGTGTGGCCATGAATTTTACGGGAATTGTCAAATACCAAATGCAGGAGAGGGGTATTACGCCTGCTGGGCTAGCCTCAAAGATGGGGTTTACGGTCCAGTATATCTACAAACTGTTGCAAGGGAAAAAACGGTGGAACGAGACCACCATGACCAGGGCGTGTGAAGCTCTGGGTATTGAAATTGAGTTTGCCCAGAAAGATACCGGCCCGGACGAGGCTGCCATCCAGTAGCGTCCGGCGCCGGTTTTTTGCACATAGAAAGGGGTGAATCAGATGGTAGGTACTCTGCAAAAGGTTTTCGAGTACCATGGAGCGATTGTTAGGACGGCCCTGCGGGACGGGGAACCGTGGTTTGTGGCTAAGGACGTGTGCGACATTCTGGAGATCGTCAACTACCGGGACGCCATGACGCGCCTGGACGACGACGAAAAGGGTGTCGTTTCAACCGACACCCTTGGCGGCACCCAGGAAATGTTAATCGTCAACGAGTCTGGCCTCTACGCATTGGTCCTCACCAGCCGGAAGCCGGAGGCTAGAAAATTCCGCAAATGGGTCACCAGTGAAGTTCTTCCCGCAATCCGAAAAACCGGCAGGTACGAGGCCCGCCCCGTTCCCTCCGACCGGGCTATGCGGGCCGAGGCGCAGCTGCGCAACGCCCAGGGGCGCCAAGCACGGCTATTGCTCCTGGCGGCAAATGAATACAGGGACATTCTGTCTCTTGAGGCCGTCCAACTCCTGGTCTCTAAGGCCGTGGAGATAGCGGCAGGCCAGCCGGTACTCCCACTGCCCGCAATCGACAAGGACTACACGGCAGAAGAAATCGGCCGAGAATGTGGGTTGACCGCTAACAAAATCGGCCGGATAGCCAACCGATACGGAATCAAGACCGGGGAATACGGACATTACGTTCTGGACAAATCTCCATACTCCAACAAGCAGGTCACAACCTTCCGGTACAACGAAATGGGCCGCGCCAAACTCCTTGAACTGGCCGATGACGAAAAGTCCAAATAATAACCTGCGCAAACTCACAATAACGGAAGGGATGTGGGATGATCCGGCGCATCAAGTTTTGGTGAGCGTCCCGCCGGGTCGAAAAAAGAGCGGCGGGAACGTGAATGGCGGCGCATCAGGGGGTTGCAGAAGTTACGGTGTTTGATGGGAGGGAGGCAGTAGTGGTGGTGGTATGTCCCGGCTGCGACGGGGCCGGAGTGCTGTGGGACGACGACGAAGAGACTGAGTTTACCTGCGCGACCTGCCGTGGTACTGGTTGGGTGCGGCGCAACTGCGCCATCGACCAGGCCATGACAATTTCAGGAGGGACAAATCCATGAGAAGCCTTGATCGGTTTAGTGAGCCGTTGGCTGGCGAATATGCGCGGCCTAGCCATCGCTGCGCGGAGTGCGGCGGCCCCATCTATCCCGGCGAGGATTACATCCTCACGGAGTGCAGTGAGACGGTGCACGCCTATCCCAACGGCTGCTGGCTGCGCTACCGGGAGCGGACGATAGATGCGGAGCCCGCGGTTCTCCGGACGGCGGAATAGAAAGGAGGGTTGGTCATGTTTTGGCGGATCAGGCTGTGGCTGTGGCACCGCCAGTGGCAGGCGGAGGCGCGCAAGCGAGAGCAGCGGAAGGCGGAACAGTGGCGGAAGATCTTTGCATCAGGAGGGTGGATCAGATGAAAACAGTGACTTTTTGGGATTGTGAGAAATGCGGCCACAGATACACGGACCCGGCCATGGCCGCACAGTGTGAGGCATATCATTTCAAGCCCACTACAATTTTAGAAGTGAAGTGGGACCCGCAGGAAGAGTTCCCCACGTTAATCTCAGTGGAGGGACCGTGTGGCCAACCTGTTCTGTATGTCAAATACGAAGGAGAATTAGAATGAGTGAGGATCGGGTACCGTATTTCGCATCGGTCATTGAGGACATCCTGCGCGACTGGCGGGAACCGAAAGATGCGCAAATGGCGGAAATAGTTAAACAATTAATCCAAGAGGAGGAACGAACTATGGATACTATGGGCACCGTGGACGCACCAATGACGAAGAGCTGCGATCAGGAGATCGCGCCGCTCCTGGACCCGGAATTGGAGGTCATGGATCAGCCGAAGAAGCCGATGACCTGGCACGACGCAACAATGATCATGATCGATATGGTGGCCGAGTCGATGGGACTGCCGCGTCCCTACCGGCGCGACTTCGCCAAGGAAGCACTGGAACGGGGAACCCGGCTGACCGTGGATCGCTGGCGGGTGAAATGTCCGATATGCGGCCAGACGCAGTATATCTGGAGGGATTTCCCGGAGGCTCCCTGCCCCGGGTGCGGCTATAACGAGTGGTCGTGCGAAAATGTGGAGATCACCTACGCACCCATTCTGCTGGCCTTGGACCGGCTCACGGGGCAGCCGGTGGTGCTGGGCGAGGTCGATCCCCGGACGGGCAGGCTCAAAAATGACGAAGGAGGTGTAGCGGATGTATAAGATCGTCATCGAAAAAGATGGTACCAAAACGGAGGTGGACGCCACGCAGTTTTTCCTGGTTTTTGAGGAGGCGACAGGGCGGCTGGGCGTCGCGGCGCGGGCGTCGGTGGGCATACTGAGCGTGGCATCGATGATAGCTTCGCAAAATGCCATGGCGAGTCTTGCAAAGGGCAGCGGGGAGGAGGATACCCATGAGACTCCTTGAGCTTGGCATCCGAAGCTTCAAGGGCGTGGCATCGCTCGACCTTCCCCTCGGTGGCCGCGACGCGACCATATACGGCGCCAACGCCACGGGCAAGACCACCGTTGTGGATGCCTACCTGTGGCTCCTCTTCGGCCGCGACTCGGCCAACCGTGCCGACTTCGCGGTCAAGACCCTGGACCCCACCGGAAACGCCATCCCCAACCTGGACCACGAGGTCCGCGCCGTCATCTCCCTGGACGATGGCCGGACCGTCACCCTGAAG
>NZ_JAVRKK010000200.1:0-3097 GCF_031962545.1 Candidatus Igneacidithiobacillus taiwanensis | reverse complement strand
CCATTAGATGTTTGCGAGAACAGAGATGTAAAAGGTATGTATAAAAAAGCAAGGATGGGACTTATAAAAAACTTTACGGGCATTGATGACCCTTATGAGCCGCCAGAGTCTCCAGAATTACACATTAAAACCAACGAAAACGATCCAGAAAAATCAGCACTTTTAGTATTCGAATACTTACAAAAGAGGTTTAAAGATGGATAATAAAAAAATAGTCTTGACAAGTGGGGACAGTATAGTTTTATGCTTTAATTTTTCTTAAAATCACCTTACATTTATGGAGTGTAATGACCATGCAGCGTTTATATTCCGCAGTAGTAGATCCCATTGGTCCGTATCCTGAACAGGTGCGTCGGCTAGTCTGGTCCCTGACCAAACTCGCTGGGGTGGACCCAAGTCATATCGTTTTGCATGTGGTGGAAGGGAAGTCGGACCCTTTGGTTAGGAAAAGTCTTCAGAAACTTGGGGTAGAAATCGTTCCTATTGAAGCCTATCCCGGACATGCTTACTGCAACAAGCTGCAGCAGTTACCGTCTCTACTCAAGAGAGACTTCCAGGATGTTGTTTTGCTTGACTGCGACCTCCTCGTTCTTGAAGAACCTCCAGCAGCAGAAGGTAGAGTACTTGCAAAACCCGTTGATTATGCCAACCCTCCCATGGAGATCCTGGAAAATCTATTGCAACTTGCCGGCCTTCCGATCATTCCTGCAAAGACCGATGTAGATGGAGCCCCGACCATCAGAGCCAATGCAAACGGTGGAGTGTATGTAATTGACCGAATCTGCTTTGAATCGCTATCAGAAGCATGGCGAAAGTGGGTCGATTGGTGTTTTCAAAGAATTGACCATTTTGGCGAGTACTGGATGCACATCGATCAAGTCGCATTCGCTCTGGCCATAACCGAGAGGGAGATTCCTTTTGCTGAGTTGGATCGGCGGTTCAACGTCCCCACTCACGTGAAGCAGCCATCCTCACTAGACTGTATCCCTGCCATTCTGCATTACCATCGCGCCTTGGATAGTCAGCAACTGTTGCTTCCTGTGGAAACACTTCCCCGGGTGAATGAGACCATCCGAGAGATCAATAACAAACTACTCGAAGACCGAAGATCTGCCCTGGACAATGTTGGCTTTTGGAATACACGCTATGCCTTGCACAGTGAGCTAGGCTCAGGTATTGGTTCCAGGGGTGAAACGCTAGCCAAAAAGCAAAAGCTTCTGCAACGCATTGTAAATATCTTGAATGTCGATACGGTTCTAGATATTGGTGGTGGGGATGGGCAGACCATACAATGTCTTCCGCAAGAAATCACCCTATACGCGGCGGATTTGGCTATGGCTTCCAAGCCTCTATACATGGCGGCCAATCCGCGAGCACTATGGATGCAGCATGATATCACATCTGACCCGAGTCCGGTTAAAACGGACCTCGTGGTCTGTCTGGATCTACTGATTCACTTGTCCGATCCGCAAGAATATGCAACAGCGGTGCGCAATCTTCTTGCCAGTGGAAGCTATCTGTTGGTGAGCGGATTCGATGCCCGTCCCGTGGACTTCGGTCCCATGACCTACTTTCATGAACCAATATCCGTATCTCTATCCAGATATGGAGTTATTCCCATTCCGGTGTATGCCTATCGGGGCGTGACCGTATTTTTGGTTATTTCCCACAATTTTTTTGAAACCTTTCGTGGCCTCTCCCCAGAAACTCTGATCAAGGCTATTCCGCATGTTGCAGAGCCACTTCTCTTGGTCGAGGCGCTTTTTAATTCAAAAAACAGACTCGGATTCTTTCCGGATCACCTGCCTAGGTGCATTGAATACCCATGGATCGTGGCGGAACTTGCGGAAAAAAATCCCATGCGTATTGCCGATGTCGGAGCTGGGGTTAGCGTGCTTCCTTTTCTGTTAAGTAACCGTGGACACTCCGTTCTAACCATCGATTCCCATCCAATGATACGCAATACAATGCCGCCGGAATCCTGGAACGAGTGGGGTTTTCTAGATTATTCCGAAATAGATCCCCAAATTCATTCGCTTCACAGTCCATATCAAGATACCTCCGATAATCTACAGTTGGATGCCTTGGTGAGTGTGAACGTTATTGAACATCTTACATCCGATGTTCGCAGGGCATGTATTGACAAGGCAACGAAACAGTTAATTCCGGGAGGGCATATCCTGTTAACCGTAGATACGGAACCCTTCACTGAGAACCTATGGAATTACGCCGACGGCATTCAGGTGGAAGCACCAGAAAAGCATGGTACGCTCAGCGACTTAATCTCGGAACTTTCAGATAGGGGATTCTTGATAGAGAAGATAGAACGCTCGAATTGGTTACCCCAATGCAGAGTGGGCATGGTCAGAATTCACGGGATCAAAAGAACGTTCCAAACAGGGAATGCCAGACGACGGCGCTGTTTCACGTCCATCTTCGGATGGTTGGCTGGGTCAAAGTATCTAATACAACAGGTTAATCATGTATTGAAAGTTGTACCATCTTTATTTCTACAAAAAGAAATACCGAATAGTTTACAGGATTATAGAGGATAAAATAGAATTAGTACAAATATGGGTATAGGCAAGAGAAATAAAAGCAAGATTTACGATACAGTTTTTAAGAGGCTGGATTAATGTGATGAAGGTAGGAAAATACCTACTAAAAAAGAGGAAAATAATAGTGAAGCAATTAGATTTGAAACTGAAAAAGGCTATCAGGGTTGAGCTTATTGGACAACTATAAGCTCAGGTAAAAAACCCATTTGTGTATTTGTTATGGTCTTGGGTGATATTTGTCAAGAAAACTGTGTCTGTTGGAGACCGTCCTTGATTTTGTGTAAGCATCCTTTTTCCCGAAACTAGTATATATAATTTCACCTTAAAATCTATAAACTTTAATGATCATTTTATTTTCTACTTCCTAAAATATACATTAGCGGAAGTAGAAAAATAAGGCATAGGATAAATATAGGTGGAGTTAGGTGTGTTCTGTCTTAATTTATCGGGGCATTATAAAAAAATCTAGCCAAATTTTCGGGGGCGATATAATCTCGAAAATTTACAATGTTTTTGATTTTATGTAAGAATTAATAAAT
>NZ_JAVRKK010000199.1:0-3112 GCF_031962545.1 Candidatus Igneacidithiobacillus taiwanensis | reverse complement strand
ACGGCTGTGGAAAGAGAACTTCGCAGCCAATCCGTTACGCTCCGATCTCTATCACATCCGCAAGCCTGCCTGAAGAACGCCGCATAGCGACCGCTTACGGCGGTCGAGCTCCGCCTGGGCGAAAAACGCACTGGAGAGCTTCACGATCTCATTGGCACGGCGCAGCTCCTTGACCTCGCGCTCCAGCTCTTTGATGCGCTGGGCCTCTGCCGAGGTCATGCCGGGGCGCGTGCCTGCATCGACCTCGGCACGCTTGACCCAGTCCAGCAAGGTGTTGGCTGAGCAGCCAATCTTGGGGGCAATCGACGCCACAGCAGCCCATAGGGACGGGTACTCGCCGCGGTGCTCCTGCACCATGCGCACAGCGCGCTCACGTACCTCAGGGGAAAACTTGTTTGACTTGTTCATGGCTCCACTCTCTTCAAGGTTGGAGCCTCCATCAAATCCGGGGTGGTTCAGTGGTAATTCCTAAAGATCACCAATGATCACGACTTAGCGCAGCATATTGAGAACATCAAGATCATTTTCAAAAAGTCCAAAGAAAGCCCGGAGTCGCGTTGTCCAGAAACTTCTGCCAATCAGTTCCTCTAAAGTTTCAACGTTGAAACTCCCTACGTCATGATTGGTGGATGCCGGCACCATACACAGCCAGCCAAGGGTAAAGGCTACAGTGTACTCCTCCGCTCTCATTCAAGAGCAGAAAACCGCCAAGCTTGGCCAAGCAAAAACGCACCGACGCCCTCGGATCAAATCAACAAGAAGCGCGTCAGCTTACTGAACTACAATCCTCATCTTCGACATTCCCAGCAGCAATCACTCGGATCCCATCGACCATCTTCCTCATAGCCTCTATCACAGCCTGCTGTTTATCTGGATCTATTACACCCCCAAGCGAAAAATGAATCCTACCTGTATCGCTTATTTTTACATTGGCATTGATCGTTGGGGAAGTAAATAAATTAATTTTTTGAACATTAGGCGACCGAGTCTTATGCACCGATGGTTCTATCTTTTCCACTTCATGTTCCAGCCTACGAGCAGACCATTCTTCTTTTAGATATCGCTTGGCAAGGATTTCAGCATTTTCATGACCATATTCAGTCTGAGCGCGAAGCAGAAGATAAGCAATGATATGACTAAAACGGTTAGGAGCCTTCTTGATTACCTCAAGGATAGTGGGGTGTAATCGCCCAAAAGAAAGCAAACGGACTACCTTCGCCGTGGTAATGCGCATGGCTCCAGCAAGCTCTGCCTGCGTAGCGAAAATCCCATCTTCCAACAGTTTCTGAAAATATAAACCGATATCGACCGGAAATTGTGTTGTTCGTGCATCGTTCTCCATATAAGCAAGCATAGCCAACTCTTTTTGGCTCTTTCCCAGATGAATGATCGCCGGGACCTTCTGATATTCCTCAAGATCAGAAAGATATTGTCGTATGGCACGAATGCGGGTGCGCCCAGCCAAAACCATAAACCAGCCCTCTCGATCCGGATCTGGTGATACATGAATAGGATTGAGTATACCGTGCGCTCTTATAGACTCAGCCATCTCTAACACCGCCTCGTCAAGGTACACCCACCTTGGGTTGTAGGAATATTCAGATAATCGATCTATAGACAGGAAAACCGTCGCACCATCTTCATATCCAAAAGCATCAATAGAAGGATGCGTCTTCTGTAGCCGCTGAATACCGCGCAATCCATCCGCTATTGGTTCCTCCTTTGAAGCTGTCTCAAGAGGACTCATAAGCCCCATTGACTTAGAAATAGATTTCTTCTGCATTTTACTTTTCTCCGTGGTCTATTACAGCAATAGCTTCAATTTCCTGGGCAAGCTCAATCATTTTGATACCAACTGGAGAGGTTGGTTGCTGCTCCATCAGAGTACGTTGTCCTCCAAGGTATTTTTGCCTTGCAAGTCCAATATATTCAGGAATCACTGTACTCGTCACACTAACATCAGATATACCTGCCACAGAAGCCCGAATCGCCTCCAAAGTCTCTCGAGTATACTGTTTCCCTCCATGCAGCATATTTGGAATAAATGTAATCGGTAGTCTTTTACCGCTTCCTTCTTCCAGTTCGGCCACAAGTGCAAAAAGATTGCCAGAGGCTTTTACAGCCATATTTGCTAGTTCTACCACAGCAATAATACGATCAGATGATGCAACAGCTGAAAAGCTCAAACTGCTTACCGATGGCGGCGTGTCGATCAAAATAAAATCAAACTGAGAAATATCATCTTTATATCTTCGCAGTACTTTTGTAAATAATTGTTCTCGATATTGAGCTTGTACCATCATCATGTCAGTGCGGACCAGCCGTTGATCTGCAGGTATCAGCCCTAGATCCAAAGCTTGGATGGGGTACTGTATTGCTGCACCTAGATCGACATTCCTCCCAATTAGCAATCCCTCAATCGCATCACCAATAGTCAGAATGTCCTGATCCACATCAATATCAAAAAGTAAAGACAAAGAAGCCTGTGGATCTACATCAATCATTAAGACTTTGTACCCGCTCATCGCAAGAGCAACGCCCACGTTAGCGCAAATAGTGGTCTTTCCAACGCCTCCTTTGCTATAGAAAAACGCTAAAACTTCAGGCTCATCCAGCCGTACCAAGGGCGAGGGACACCCAGGACTTTCTCGAATGATACGGGCATCCTGACCGGTATACGCCTTGTTCGAATTTTCTGATGGAAATCTACCCAAATCTAACTTATTGATATGCCTAGCCAATCGTTGCTCACCATCCACCCCGTATCCAGTAAGCAAAGAGAGGGCCCTTCTCTTGAAATATGCGGAACGACTTGACATGAAAGCAAACTCCAGCAAGAAAGTACGAATAGTATAGCAGTGCAGAATTTGTATCATGTAATAAATTTCGTGTCTTGGAGTAATGTTTGACCCAGATCTGCCGCGCAATTACCTAGGCTTTAGTCTGAATCCGTGACCTCGATCCTTAGAAAATGTCCTAACAACATGTTTTCCATGGTATAATCTGACTTTTAGTGATTCACCCAACGGGTGCACATGGAACCCACTACATTTCACCGGCAGACTTCCGAATCCCTTACTGCCCTGGGCGGACTTCCTTTGATCGGGCAGGC
>NZ_JAVRKK010000198.1:264-3113 GCF_031962545.1 Candidatus Igneacidithiobacillus taiwanensis | reverse complement strand
ATCGGTGAGAAGGGACAGGGAGGTTGATTTTCCCTACTAAATGCTATACAACGATGAAGTTCTACGAACGTTGAAGGTACTCATCATACAAGCATAAGCCGCATTTGGCCCACACCGACGGCTACCTCCGTTGCCGTCTACCTGCTTTGGGACCTCCAGGGGGGAGGAACTGGGTAATCCATTCCCAGTTATGGTTCCGAGCACTACCCAGCGTTATTCCGTCTCTTGCAACTAGTACCTCTGCCACTCAAGATATTCTGAACAGCATAGGCACCCATCACTTGAGCACTTACCGGGCGGGGGCGTTACCCCGGTTATCTGGTTCGCCAATCTCCACCTTGAACAGCGAATAAATGTCATACAGTGTGATAAATAAGCGTGAACACTGGCCCTTTTCTATCACGGCTGTTCCATCTCAAGTGGACCGATGGAACGGGAGTTAGCGAAACAGACTTAAGTAAATCGTCACCTCCTTTAAGCTGAAAATTGTTCACCCATTTTACGTTGTCTGGCATAATCCAGATAATCGCCAAAAACCCATCCCCGCTTATACGCTTTCTCTCTGATTGCCGCCTGGCGAATGTGCTTAACCATTCCGAATAGCTTACCCCAGCATTTCAGATGGCTGTCTCCCTCCTTTATGACTATCATCTTACGGATGTTCCGGGGTATCCTTTCGGTGCAGCCAAGCGCACGCCGGGCGATAACCATGGCAGCCGCCTGATGAACGGCCAGCCCGTAGGTTTCCATGTATTTTACAAAACCGATCAATGATGTAAATCTGGGATCAACTGTAAATACTGCGACACCTTCCTTGCGCAATCTGATAACTAAGTTTGTAAACATGGCCCGATGTGAAAAATTGTGACTCATGCGATTGAATAATTTGTTGGTGTCATGATCCGAATTGAAGTGCAACTCCTCCAGGGCAACCTGGGTGACATCGCAACCTTTGAGCCATGCGGCGATATCACGAGCCAGATCGCCGATAATTTGGTCGCGTTTCTCCGCACGTACATAAGGCAAGTCTGGACACCAAAACACCCTGGAGGCCTTGAAATTGCCATTAGGTAAAACCACTGTAACCGAGACGTTCTGCGGATTCAAATCGCAGCCAGCCATCTGAGCTTCTTTGTTTATTTTCTCGTCATCGCCTTGATGTAGGGAGATATGACAGTAGAAACAACCATCACGTCGCAAAACCTGTACCGTATAAGGATAACCCATATTCAAGTGACGTACGAGGGACCCCACATAAGGTGGCGGTATGATAAGGTCCAGAGTTATCCAGTCGCACTCCCGCCGCGATATGCCACGTCCGGTCTTTACACCGCTGTCGACTGCGGGCGGTATATACACGTTCAGTTTGAACTTGCCGTCCAGAAAAACTATCTCTGTATTGGCATTGCCATATTGGCCAATCAGCCCCTTCTGATTGGCCTGGCCAACGGAAGTAAAAGAATTGCTTCTGAGTTCGCGCCATTGGTCTTTGAATATCTTGCCGTTTTGCAAGGCAATCAAATTATTCTTACCACCAAATACCGCAGCAGGCACAGTGCCTTCTTTCTTGTACTCTTTCCAATAGGCCAATTTCTGTTCCAGCTTGCCTATACGAAGTATAATACCTCGCCTCTTCTTCGCTTTGCTTGTAGCATCCAGTTTTTCTTTAGATTTATTTAATTTAGACTCCAAATCGTTAATATACATTTCTATTAATTCCGTTTGCGAATGTATTACATCCATAGCTTCGTCGTAGCACCATTGACACCAGCGAGCATTGGGAATAAAACGGTTTTGCAGCTTGGAAATAATAATCTTTGCTTCTTCGCCATGTCTAATGGCTTGATATGAGGTCCGCTTGGCCGTTTGGAATAAACGCATGAAAGCGACTATTTTGTTCGTTTCGCTGGCATTGGGACGCAATACGCCGCAAATCGTAAAAATGTCCGTTGGCTTATTTACCCTGAACATCGGCCATGGCCTCCCTGACTTTTTTTCTAAAGTCTTTGCTCCGATGACCATACAGCCTGGCGCTAAAACTTGAAAGAATACTCAGCATATCCGCTACCAGTTCCTCTTGTAGAGATTTTGGCTCCGCGCCATTAACCACATCTACCCTTACGCCAAAGGCATCCAGATATTTTTCAATATATAGGTAGCCAAACCTGGCCAAGCGATCTTTGAATTCGATGACAACCACATCAATCTTGCCCTCACGAGCCATTCTGAATATACGGTCCAGTCCCTTTCTTTTTTCGTTGAGCCCGGACCCTTGCTCCGCTATCACCACACAAACATCATAACCTCGTTGAGCGGCATACTGCTCCAATCGTATTCTCTGACGATCCAAATTGCCGTCTCCCGCCTGTTTCACAGAGGACACCCTGGCATACACCGCAGCTCTTATCCCTGTCGGCGGGGCTTCTCCTAAAAGCCGAAGGATCTCGCTCCTGGCGTAGCGGCGCTGGCCGGAAGGGGTCCGGATGCAACGAATTTTTCCAGCCTTCTCCCATCTGCGTAGCGTCAGCGGTACCACGCCAAGAACCTCACAGGCCTTTCGCATGGGAAGATAAATTTCTAGTTCAGTTTTCATATGATTATTATATCATTGATTAGAGAATTAGTCAACTGGTGTTGGACCCAATACCGAGTGCCGCCGCCAGGGTGATGTTCTGCGCCGCCGCCCCGCAATCGATGGAAGCGAACTGGGCGTTTTGATCCGCCGAAATCATGATCACCGTGGGGGCATGGTAAAAGGTATGGTAGCCGGGATTACCGGCCATGGTCTTCAGGAACTCCATGCCGGACTGCAGCATGTTTTCCTTGATCGTAGCCACCATTCCGTCGAG
>NZ_JAVRKK010000198.1:0-254 GCF_031962545.1 Candidatus Igneacidithiobacillus taiwanensis | reverse complement strand
TGGGAAGATAAATTTCTAGTTCAGTTTTCATATGATTATTATATCATTGATTAGAGAATTAGTCAACTGGTGTTGGACATCACCCGTTGTGAAGCCACCAGGGACCGGTCGTCGATCGCCAAGCCGATCCTCCTTTCGGCTTACTCTCTCACTGACCAATACGGATGGTCCGCCCATGAAATAATGTCGAATGAAGTCAAACCACTACCAAGGGGCCAAGCCCGGCACCTATTTGGATAGTAATGACAGGCGCC
>NZ_JAVRKK010000197.1:0-3126 GCF_031962545.1 Candidatus Igneacidithiobacillus taiwanensis | reverse complement strand
GCGGTTTGGCTCTTTGCCGTGCCCCTGCGCGGCAGTTTTGTCGTCCTGTTACTCGCCTCGACCCTCTTCTTGCTGGTCGCCTTGGGCATGGGGCTGCTCATTTCCAGCGTGGCACGCAATCAGTTCGTGGCGGGGCAGATTGCCATCATCGTCACCTTCCTGCCGGCCTTCATCCTCTCGGGCTTCATCTTCTACATTCCCTCCATGCCCGAGGCGATTCAGGTGATTACCCACGTCGTTGCCGCGCGCTATTTCGTGAGTATTCTCCAAACCCTTTTCCTTGCCGGCGACGTCTGGCCCATCATCCTCTGGAATAGCCTCGCCCTGTTGCTCATGGCGATCTTTTTTCTGGGCGTGACTCTGCGCCGCTCCCATAAGAGGCTCGACTGATGTTGGCGCGGATCTGGGCATTGGTGATCAAGGAATTCCTCGCCATCCTGCGGGACAAAAAGAGCCGTTTCGTCCTCATCGGTCCGCCCATCATCCAACTGCTGGTCTTTGGGTACGCCGCCACCTTCGACCTCGATCACATTCCCTATGCCGTTTACAACCAAGACAGCGGCTTTGCCTCCCGCGAGCTGCTTGGCTACTTTCAGGGTTCGCGCGCCTTTCGGCAGGTAGCGACCATCACTCGCGACGGGCAGATCGCCCCTCTCATCGATCGCGAAAAGGCACTGCTGGTCTTGCAGATCGGCCCGCATTTCACGGAAGATTTGCTGCGGCACCATCCGGCTCCGGTGCAAGTGATCATCGACGGGCGCAATTCCAATACCGCCACCATTGCCCTCAATTACGTCAACAGTATTTTGCTCTCCTTTGACGAACGCTGGGCGCGGGAGCATCACTGGGGCAGCCCACCGGCGCAACTGGTCGCCCGCGCCTGGTTCAATCCCAATCTACTATCGCGCTGGTTCATCGTTCCGGGCATTGTCGCCCTGCTTACTCTGGTGGTGACATTGCTGGTGACGGGGCTCTCGGTAGCGCGGGAACGAGAGCAAGGAACTTTCGATCAGCTACTGGTGACCCCCATGACGCCCCTGGAGATCTTGGCTGGCAAGGCCTTGCCGGGGATCCTCGTGGGCGCCGTCGAAGGTACCTTCATCTCCTTGGTGGCGGTGTTCTGGTTTGGCGTGCCCTTCCTTGGTAGCGTCTTCGCCCTGATCGTGGGGATGCTGCTCTTTATTTTTGCGGCCGTCGGCATCGGCTTGATGATCTCGTCCTTGTCCATGACCCAGCAGCAGGGCCTGCTCGGCGCCTTTCTCTTTTTGGTGCCGGCCATCATCCTCTCGGGCTTTGCCACCCCCATCGCCAATATGCCGGAACTGGTGCAAGACCTCACCTACGCCAATCCTATGCGCTATTTTTTGGTGATCGTGCGCGGAGTCTTTCTGGAAGGAGACGGACTGCGGGATCTATGGAGCCAGTATTGGCCCCTGGCCATCATCGCGGCCCTGAGCATGAGTGCCGCCGCCTGGCTTTTCCGTCATCGCATGCAATAGGGGGGCGTATGTTGCGGATCTGGATCATCGAGGCAGTCATCAGTTTGCTCTTGGGTGCCGTTGTCTATCGCCTGAGTTATAGCGTCTTGCGCCACTATTGCGGTGCCTGGGTAGTGGTCCTGCTGACGGCAGTCCTACTGGGGGCAGGCATCTCGGGTGCCCTTGATCCCGCCCTATTGCACGATCTGCGCGCCAACGAAGCCCCGCCGCCCACCTGGCTTCTGCCCCTCACCCGCGCTTTGGCCTATCTCTTTGGCGCCTGGATTGTCGAACGCATCCTGCACAAACGTGAGCGTCTGGGCTTTGGGCCCAATGCCAGTCGCGGAAATTGACTTGGACGCTCTCCAAATGATGCAACCAAACAGGAGCATTCTCCTTCTTACCGTAACGCTACGGAATAGGTAACAAGGATCTCGTTTTCGCCGGGATTGCGGGTGTAAAGATCGCCATTGGACAAATGTGCGATCTTTACACCGAGACGCTGCCCAGCAGCCAATTGATACGCTAGCCCCAGCTCCAATCGAAAGAGAAAGGTACTTCCCATATTCTTGCTTTGCCCTTGACGATAGCCGCCAATCCCGGCTTCAGGGGTGAGTATCCAGTGGGGTGAGAGCAGGACATTGGCATAAACACCCCCATAACCGTCAATGCCGCCGTCGGTATTTGCCAGTAGCCCCAGTAGGTAGCCAATGCCGTAGAGACGGGTTCCGGACTGGTACTCAAGATTCAACTCCGCCGGGGTACGATTGTAGCCGTCGTCATTAACCGCGCCCACCATGTTAAATATGCCCAACCCCGCGCTCAGGTAGGGGGCACCACTCGGCATGAGCGAGAGCGCCAGCGCAGCGGGACTGAAGACAACACAGAGAGCAGTGACCGCCAATATCGGAGACCAACGAGTGGACCTTCGTATCATTTTACTCCCCCAACGGTTTTTATGGCCTGTTGAGTCTCTTCACCCCGCCAACCGGTACCCATCGGCATCCTTACCGCGCACTCGCCGCCAAAGCACCTGCGCCGTGAGTCTATTGGCAACAACAATGAAGACCTTCCGGAAATGTCCTGGCGGGCAGGTCAGTTCCTTGACGGCATGCCAGGAATGATCAGTCTGGGCAAAAAGAAAGCTGCGGTTGCCGAGTACTTGCGACGCTCCAGCCTCGCGTAGATCGGCATAATCTGGCGCCGAGTGGCGTGGCCACTTGCCATCATCATCCAAGACCAGGGTCTGGCCTCCCCAAGCCTCGTCCCAATCGGCGGGGGTATTGAAGTAAAAGATGTGGGAACCGATCTTACGCCGAGCATCGGTATGTGGTGATACTGACGCACCTCGCGGCGCATAATGCCAATGCATAGTGAAGATGATGGGGGTCCTGGAACCCAAGCCCAACATATGTCGCCAGAAGTTGCGATAGTCCTCGCCTTGTAACTCATGGAGAAACTCTCTCCATGATGGGGCCAATTGCGGTTCTAAAGCAGGCCGATATTGGAGGGCGAGGCGATCGTGACTGCGCTGGCCGTGGGCCCGTTGATACCCCATCTGCGCCTCAAAAAGTGAGGGATCAGGAAGATCGCGACAGAGCGCATCAAAGCGGTCTCGATATAGGAAATCCTGAATGGAGACCCACGG
>NZ_JAVRKK010000196.1:0-3143 GCF_031962545.1 Candidatus Igneacidithiobacillus taiwanensis | reverse complement strand
AAGTTGATCCCAAAGAGCTTGCCCCAGAATTGGGTCATTTCCTTGTAGATGGGGCGTTTGGTAACCACATATACGGTTTCCATGGTCGCCAGAATGAAGGTGAGTCCCAGGGTGAGGGGGACAAACAAAAAGTGGTACAGAGCGGTCAACGCAAACTGCATCCGTGACAGCTCCACCACCGTAGGATTAATCATCATACTCATGAGTTACCTCCTCTTGTTACAACAGAACAGGACCGGAATGAAGGCGTTGCAGAGGTTCCTCCGCAGGCGCTCCCGGACTCTTTTTTGCGGCATCGTGTTGTAGATATTGGGTACAGCGAGACAGTAAACCGGGGCCTCCAGAGCCAAAGCCCAAGCGGCGCAGCTCTTCCAGACTCCCCAAGCGGCGGCCGCGGTTCTCCACCGCGGGATAGAGAAGGGTTTCATCTGCCATAGGTGCCAATAGGGTTAGCAGATGGGCGGTCAAGGCTGGCCGTTTTGCTGCCGGGATGCGACGATGGAGCCCCCCCGCCAGGAGCGTTTCTCCCGTAAAGAGGCGGTCCTCCCATTGGTACATGACTGCGCAAGGGGTCAGTCCGGGCGTGTGGAGTGCGCGCAGGCATTCCTCGCCAAAGTAGAGCAGGTCCTCGTGGCGGATGCGCATGTCCACGGCAGCATCGTTAATGCTTTCCTGGGCAAGGATTCTTGCCCCCACCCGGTCGCGCAGCGCCAGGGCAGCCTCCCGTTGATTCTTGTTCCAGTGGGTCTGGAGGGCGAAACGCAGACGCAGACCGCGGCTATGGAGAAACTCCAACACCGGATCCAGTTGCCCGGTACCCACATCGATGGTCACCGCCTCCCGGGTAATGGGATCTCCCACGACATAGGCCAATTGCCGGCCCTTCTCCCAATAAAACTGTCGAAAGATCATCTCGACACCTCATTTCTTGCATTTTCCTATTACAAAAAGCAAGGTTTGCGCCACACCAAAAACAACGCTATATAAATGAGCTCTTACAGGCACTTAAGATTTTTTACCTAGTCTAAGCATTGCGTTTTTTCTGCCAATTATGGCGGTTGTTGGGATGAGATATGCCAATCATGGCAGATACGCTGGTTTCCACCGTGCCGTTGGTGACGATGTTGTCAATCACTGTCCAATTCTGACCAGTCTTAGAGAGGGATAAGACTCAGTTTGCGGGAGGAATCATTACCGGTTTCGAGAATGCCACAGTCCGGGTTAATGGTGGCAATAGTTTTCCAGCATAGTGCTCCAGTTTCACCGCTTCGAATCGAAGCTCTGGCGGGTAGCTTTGTACCGCCTTTTCCATGACATCCTCCTAGATTCATTATATGCATACGAGAATGTCCACATCAGTGTCAGGAGGTCTGCCCGGTGGATGGCTTCCCGCCTCCTATTCCGCTCGGCTCTTTCGGCTAATTTTAGAAGTGTAATGCTCCTCCCCCCGGATTGATGGTTAAATAGTCAATGACATTCCCCCTCAGATTAACAGGATCGGGCCCATGAATTTATTATCTGCCGGAGCATTTATCAATGGAAACTGGCAAGACTTGGAATGCCGTTTTGCGGTACGAAGTCCCCTGGATCAGAGTGTCTTGGCCGAAGTGTCCGACTGTGGGAAGGCAGAAGCGGAAGCGGCCGCCGCTGCGGCAGTCAGCGCCTTCGCCGTATGGCGCCGGCACACCGCCTATGAGCGAGCCACCATGCTCGCCTGCTGGGCGGATCTCATCCAGGGGCAAAAGGAGGACCTGGCCCGGCTCATCACCCGGGAAATGGGCAAACCCATTCGCCAGAGCCGCGCCGAAGTCAACACCGCCTTAGCCTTGGTGCGCTGGTATGCGGAAGAATGCAAGCGCATCATGGGCGAAAGCATCCCCTCCCAATTTCCGGACAAGCGCTTGCAGATCCGGAAAATGCCTGTCGGCCCAGTTTTTGCCATTACTCCCTGGAATAGCCCGGTATCCATGGTTGTCCGCAAGGTGGCGCCTGCCTTGGCCGCCGGTTGCGTCGTCATTCTTAAGCCCGACGAAAAAACACCCCTGACGGCGCTGCAGCTCGCGCGGCTCTGGGATGCTGTGGGCGGGCCTGCCGGCACCTTCCAAGTCCTGCCCACAGCAGATCCTGCGCCCTTGACCGAACAACTGATGGCTGATCCCCGTATCGCAAATCTCAGCTTCACCGGATCGACGGCGGTGGGGCAACGGCTTTACGCCTTGGGCGCGCCCACCATGAAACGCTTATCTCTAGAATTGGGTGGCCACGCGCCCGTGCTGATCTTCGCCGATGCCGATCTGGAAGCGGCGGTAGCCATGGCCCTCAGTGCCAAGTTCCGCAATGGCGGTCAATCCTGCGTCGCCGCCAACCGCTTGTATGTGCATGAATCCATCCTGCCCGCTTTCACCCAACGCTACGTCGAGGCCGTTCGGTCACTAAAAGTGGGCGACCCCCTCGACGAATCCACCGATATCGGCCCCCTGGTTAATGCCGCTGCCTTGCACAAGCTGCAGGATCAACTACAGGATGCATTGACGCACGGCGCTCAACTCCTCTGCGGAGGCACAGCAGATGGCTTGTGGTTTTTACCCACTCTGCTTGGCCGGGTGGGTCCGCAGAGCCAGGTCCTGCGCGAAGAAAGCTTTGGTCCTCTATTGCCGATTCTTTCCTTCCATAACGAAGCAGAGGCCATCAACTTAGCCAATGACAGCCCCTATGGGCTGGCAGCCTATGTCTGGACTCGGGATCTAGGACGGGCGTTTCGGGTAGCAGAGGCGCTGGATTACGGCATTATTGGTGTAAATGACGGATCTCCCTCCACGCCCCAGGCGCCTTTTGGCGGAATCAAATTGTCCGGGCTAGGGAAAGAAGGAGGCAAATGGGGCATGGAAGAATACCTAAATGTGCAACTCGTATCCTTGCACTTGCCATATCCCAAAATCCGCGATTGAATAAAGGCGGGTGTTGCTTATTGATGCATGGAGCGGGTTTTAGCTCGGGTTTGTGGCGTTATTCAGTGATAGCTGTGATAATAACGCTTATTTAGGAGGATGCTGAAAAAGTCCGTGGTATAATTGCGTAACGTTAGAAATCTGGGAGTTGCGTCATGCGCGGAGCCAAGGTGGAGACCCAAGGGATGTTCAGCT
>NZ_JAVRKK010000195.1:0-3167 GCF_031962545.1 Candidatus Igneacidithiobacillus taiwanensis | reverse complement strand
AACGGCCACACCATCGACTCGGACAGAAACCACCGCTATCCTTCCTCCTCCAACATCTACCACAGTGCCAAAGGTGGTGGACGCATACATCTCCTTGACATGAGCGCGTTTACACATGTATTTTTGCGCATATTGACGATGGCGCATGTGTTTGTCAATAGGTTTCCCTCCCGCTTGCCCACGCTCTGGAGTCTTGCCATGCTGACCCTGTCGCATTTCGACTTCTGCCCATTTTGCCAGCGGGTGCGTTTGGCCCTGGGGTACAAGAAGATCGCTTTCGCTGAATATCCCGTGCGCTTTTATGGGCCAGAGCATTTGCAGTCCATTAGCGGGTTTGATCGGCTGCCCGTATCTCGCTTCTGCCCACTGGGGGATAACAACGGCGCCCCTCGCTTTGTGCGTGAATTGTCGGCAGTCGTCGAAACTGCTCATAACCGGGGCAGGACTCTTGCGTTGGCAGATGCTCCGTGGCACCCCTCACCCTCACGAGCACCATGGGCATGAACATACGGGGCATGCGTCACCAGGGAGCTCTTGGTTGACCTAGATGGTCGCTGGCGCTGGACTCCGCTGGATCGTAACGGCGAGCGATTGAGTCCGCCCATCCTCGTTATTCTCAGTCCAATTTTGGTGGTAGGGTTTTAGCAGGCCGAACTAGAGAAGGACATGAACCTGCTAACAGTATATGGTGCATCTGTGGTAAATCTGATGATGGTGTTTTAGGCTATGGAGCAAAAATCATCTTGGTTTACCCTAGCTTTTGCAGTCAGTCTTGTCGGTTTTGCGATCTACGGGCTTCTTGCAGGCACGTGGCCTTTTGGAATCGGGGAATCTACTCGGAGCCTGGTGGCTTTTCGCAAATGGTATTCTGTGCGGAACAACACATAGGAATAGTGTGCCATCAGGATAGCAAAGTTGCGCGAACGTAACCGGTAACCACTCACCGAAACGCATGTTACAACGACATCACAGCGGCAATCGCCGCTGGGCTTGGGATTCCAGACTTGGTGTTCTGGCTATTGCACAAAGGGAATTAGAGATGAACCGCAGACAAATGATGAAGTCCATTTTTTCGGCCTTGGCGCTGCTGGGTTATGTCCGCCTGGATGTCGCCAGTGCCTCGAGCATGAGTGGGATGATGGGGGGCATGATGGGAAATGGTCCCGACGAGGAGGGGATGCGGGCCATGATGTCTCCCGAAAATCGGGGGCCAATGCGCACCGGCATGGCGCTCTTCGAGCGGCACGCGCAAGTGCATCGCAAGGTTACCTTCTTGCCCGACGGCGTCCATGCCGTGACGATTTCCTATGTGCCAGCAACGGCCGCATTGTTGCAGGCCCATGTGGAGCAGATGTATGCCCGGCTAGCCGCGGATCATCCCTTCCCTTACCCCATAAGTCGCAGTGTGCCCGTGATGTTTGCCCACCCAAGGCTCTATCAGCGCAAACTTACGTTGCTGAAGGATGGGGTGGCGGTCACGGAGACCTCCAGCGATCCGGAGATGGTCAAGGTGATCCATGCCCACGCACGGGAAATCACCCGCTTCGTGCGGGAAGGAATGCCGGCCATGATGCGCGGTATGATGTGATCAGAGCAGGATCGACGTCCTCGAAATATCTGGGGGTGCTGCTCGCCAAAGGTTGTGCGGATCTTGCTGAGTCAAGGCGCTATTTGACTCATGTCCGGTGTCTTGCTGGTTTCCAGTGTAGGACTTCTGTGAGTGCAGCATCCCGTTTGCCCATTTGGAATATTCGACAGACGTAGCAGTGCCTTGTTGGTCGCGGTACTGGACTGCTGCCCAGGAGACGCGCAATCTGCTCTCTGTACCTAGCATGCGGGGGTCGAACTGCGACTGACCGTCCCGCAGGGCCGCACAGAACCCTATTTCGGTTCCGTGCCCGGTACCAGAAACACCGGCTCCTGATCGGCGGGCATCTCGGCCAACTCCGCCTCGGTCATGCGCGCGTACACCTCCAGATTGTAGCCGGTAGGGTCGCGCAGCCAGAGTTCGTGCAGGGGTGTGCCTCGCCACGTGCTGCGCGGCGGCTTGACTACCTCGGCGCCGGCGGCCACGGCGCGGTGGTAGGCGGCAATCACCGCCTCCTTACTCGCTACCCCCAAACCCACATGATAGAGGCTGTAGGTATCGAGGGGCTCCTCCCGGTCGTTGACCAGAATCACCAAGTTCAAACGCAGATCGGGGACGATGAAGGTGCTGAAGCGCGCCGTTTGCTGTTTCGGTTCGACGCCGAAAAAGTCACGGTAAAAGGCTGTGCTGCGGGCGAGATCGGCCACCCGAAAGCTCAGATGAAACTCCTGTCGATCGGGCACCAGAGGAGACAATTCCGTAGACATGATCGGCGCCTCAGGGTTCGCTGTGACCAATGCGTTCCAACTCTGCGCGCAGGCGCTGCGGATCCTCGTTTACCCATTCGGCAACCGGCAGCTGCAGGAGGGCTTCGATGCGATGACGCAGGATGCGGTAAGCCCTCTCGAAGGCTGCCTCGATTTCCGCTTCGCTTCCCGTCGCTTTGGCGGGGTCGTCCACGCCCCAATGGGCGCGCAGGGCAGGGCCCAGGTAGGCGGGGCAGGTTTCACCGGCGGCACTGGCGCAGACGGTAATGACAATATCTGGGGTGGTGGCGAGCTCGTCCCAGGATTTACTGGCGAGCCCCTCGGTAGCAAAGCCCTCCCTTTGCAACAGGGCGATGCTGCGCGGGTGCACATAGCCTGCCGGATGGCTGCCAGCACTGGTGGCGTGCAGCTTGCCCTGCGCGAGGCCGTTGAGGGTGACTTCCGCCAAAATAGAACGGCAGGAGTTGCCGGTACAAAGAAAGAGGATCTCGGGGGTTTTCATGGGGATGACCTCGATGGGGCAGGGGAAAGGGTGGATGCTGCGCCAGATGCGGGCTCGCTGGGGATGGCGCAAGACTGCGTTCCACGGCAACAGTTTTCGGTGAGATAGGCAACGAGGGAGCGCACCACGGGCATTTGCGCGCGGTAGCGCTGGAAGCGCCCTTCGCGATGGACGCTGACCAGATCGGCATGCTGCAGCGCCTTCAAATGAAAGGAGACGCCATTATGCAGTTGGCCGAGCTGCTCGGCAATTTGCCCCGAGAAGAGACCTTCCGGCTCGTGCTCCACCAGCAGGCGAAAAATTTGCAAGC
>NZ_JAVRKK010000194.1:0-3176 GCF_031962545.1 Candidatus Igneacidithiobacillus taiwanensis | reverse complement strand
AAAAAGGCAAAAACAGGATCGGCAAGAGCCTCAACTAAGCTAATTTTTGGACGGTCAAGAAGAATTCCGAAGTTTTTGGAGATTTTTTCCGCATCCTCTTAATGGTATAAATAATCGACACAGAAAATTCTTGGTTTTCGCACGCAACCCACGCAATAGCACAGAAAATCACAGCGTCAAGAAGTTTTGCGCTTAGAAATTTAATTATCAAAACCCACTAACACCGTTATGAAATAATCTGAGATAATTCATTTGTCGTGCGGACATATTGATGCTGTAGCAAATAAGATTTAAAACTATTAGGTGCCGGCGCAAGCTTTTTTCCTTTTCGATGTACTAAATGCCACATTTTTGGCAGAGGAAATCCTTCGACTTTGATCTCGCGTAAATAGCCCGCCTCAATTTTCGTAAGTACGCTATGTCGAGAGACAATCGCTACCCCCATACCAACCTTTACGGCTTGCTTAATAGATTCGTTATTGTTCATGATTACCCGATCCTCAATTTGCAACCCTTGTTCGTCGAAAAAACGCAAAATCGCCTCGCGGGTTCCCGACCCAGGCTCACGGAGAACGAAGGTTTCTTTAGCCAATTCCACTAATGAAATAGCGGACATCCGAGGCAATGGAGAGTGCGCTGCGGCGATTACAATCAACTCGTTTTTATGAAACGGAATCGATAATAAATCCAACGTTTGCGGTGGTTCACCCATGATTGCCATGTCGATATCGTTGCGCTCTAAACTTTCCAGCACTTCCTTTCGGTTGGCAATATCTAGGCGAATTTGAATATGTGAGTGTTGCTGCTGAAAACGCGCCAAAAGATCTACAGCAAAGGCATTGGCAGCGGACGTGACAGCGATGCGGATATGTCCATCCTCTACATCTCGCAAATGCTCCAAGGAGCGGGACAATTCTTCTAATTGATTATTGATTCTGGAACTGGCGCGTAGGACCTCGGTCCCTGCATCGGTCAAGAACACTCGCTTGCCTACCTGTTCTGTCAGCGGCAGACCAATTTCTTGCTCGAGCTTTCGCACCTGCACGTATACTGCCGACTGGGTAAGGTGCAGCTGTTTTGCGGCCTTGGTGTACGATCCGGTGGCACCCAGCGTCTGTAAAATATCTAGTTGTCGCAGTGTAATGTTTTTCATGACAAGTAGCCGATTGTCCTCGCAAATCACTACAGACCAGCCGATTCCAGAAATAATCATGATTATTTCTAATAATTTCTATTATAAATAATCGTTTTTATTGATTATTTGACGCAGGTACAGTATCTCCTCCAGACCATACTAGGAGCAATGCCATGGATCAATCAGCACGTTATGCCGACCTCTCGCTTCGGGAGGAGGAACTGATCAAAAACGGGCAGCACATTTTGGTAGCCTACAAGATGAAGCCAAAGGCGGGCCACGGCTACCTCGAAGCTGCCGCGCATTTTGCCGCGGAGTCTTCCACCGGTACTAATGTCGAAGTATCAACCACCGATGACTTCACCAAGGGTGTTGACGCCCTCGTTTACCATATCGACGAAGCTAATGAGGACATGCGTATCGCTTACCCTCTGGATCTTTTCGATCGCAACGTCACCGACGGTCGCATGATGATTGTCTCTTTCCTCACGCTAGCTATCGGCAACAACCAGGGCATGGGCGACATCGCGCACGCCAAGATGATCGACTTTTGGGTGCCACCGCGTGCTATTCAGCTTTTCGACGGTCCCAGTCGCGATATTTCCGATCTGTGGCGCATTCTCGGTCGCCCGCTCCAGAACGGTGGCTACATTGCCGGGACGATCATCAAGCCTAAACTCGGCTTGCGCCCGGAACCTTTCGCCCATGCAGCGTACCAATTTTGGCTCGGCGGTGACTTCATCAAAAATGACGAACCTCAGGGCAATCAAGTGTTCTCGCCCCTGAAAAAGACGATTCCTCTGGTTGCCGATGCCATGAAACGGGCCATGGACGAAACGGGGCAGGCAAAAATCTTCTCGGCCAATATCACTGCAGATGACCATTACGAAATGTGCGCCCGCGCCGACTTCATCCTTGAGACTTTTGGTCCCGACGCCGACAAGGTCGCGTTCCTGGTGGACGGCTTCGTTGGTGGTCCTGGCATGATCACCACTGCCCGGCGGCAATATCCCGCGCAGTATTTGCATTACCACCGTGCTGGCCATGGCATGATCACTTCGCCATCCGCCAAACGGGGCTATACCGCATTTGTCTTGGCGAAGATTTCGCGCCTGCAAGGCGCCTCGGGTATCCACGTCGGCACCATGGGCTATGGAAAAATGGAAGGCGAAAACGATGACCGCAATATCGCCTACATGATCGAGCGCGACGAGTGCCAAGGACCGGTGTACTACCAAAAGTGGTACGGCATGAAACCCACCACGCCGATCATCTCCGGCGGTATGAACGCCCTGCGCCTGCCCGGCTTCTTTGAAAACCTCGGTCATGGCAACGTAATCAATACCGCCGGCGGCGGCTCATACGGCCATATCGACAGCCCCGCGGCAGGCGCCATTTCTTTGCGCCAAGCATATGAGTGCTGGAAGTCCGGCGCCGACCCGATCGAGTTTGCCAAGAGCCACAAGGAATTTGCCCGTGCCTTCGCCTCGTTCCCTCACGATGCCGACAAGCTCTACCCCGGCTGGCGGGATAAGCTCGGCGCACACCGGTAAAACGTCCCTCTGCTGCACGCCGGCGCCCAGCGCTCGCGTGCAGCGCACGTTCTCGAAAGGAAAACACAACGTGAGCGATCCCCATCTCCCTGCAGATACCTATCGTGTCCACCGGGAACCCTATTATCAGCCCCAAGGCAACGAGGTGGCGCTATTCGAAGCCGCTTATCGCAAGCGCTTGCCGGTCATGGTGAAAGGGCCCACGGGCTGCGGCAAATCTCGTTTTGTCGAGTACATGGCCTGGAAGTTGGGCAAGCCGCTGATTACCGTGGCCTGCAACGAGGACATGACCGCCAGCGATCTGGTCGGCCGTTACTTACTGGATGCCAACGGTACCCGCTGGATCGACGGTCCCCTTACCACCGCGGCCCGAATGGGGGCCATTTGCTACCTGCATAAGTTCACAAACCTTTGGCACTTCTTTGGCGAGGGAGGAGTGCCATGCAGGTTCAACATGTCGGGTACCGGATCCGGGGGTTTTACCGGGT
>NZ_JAVRKK010000193.1:0-3184 GCF_031962545.1 Candidatus Igneacidithiobacillus taiwanensis | reverse complement strand
AAGCACTTTTCCATTCCGCCATACAGTTTTTCGATTGTAGAAGCCATAGCAATGTACACGATTTGATCCAGCTGTGGGTGGACCTGCGAGAGGTTTTCCGCCAACGCACTACGGGCACAGAGCAGGTAATTGGACTCTACCACAAGATCAACCAACTCCCGATCTAGAAGTAAAAATAGAGGATGTCTACTAGCCATGCCAGCGCAACTCATCGGCATAAACTACGTCAAACGGAATGTCTTTCAGAACGTCTTCCACCATACTTTCTATGGCGTATCTTTGTGTGGGATCCGCCAGTTTCTTGACAAGAAAATCAACGTCCGATTTGACATGGAATCCATTGCTCGCTAGCGAGCCAATAATCTCTGCCTCAATACCCATGCTCCGAAACCGATCAATGACCATCTTGGCGCGAAGTAATGCCACAGCGCGACGTCGTTCGGCATTTTTCCTGAGCACCCGCTCAAGCTTCGTTTCCGTCTTTTCCATGGGCTTTTCCCCAACTTTGCGCTTGCCGCCCACTCGCCAGAATCGCGCTGCGAACAGCGCAACTCAACGCGAAGAACCGCTACCCAACCGTCAGTTTCGAGTCTAGGCTACCATAGTAGCTATCGCAATCACTCCTGCATGCCTGCCGTCTCGTGCTATTCTCCGTGCTCAGGAATCTGGAGGGAAAGATTACCTTGCGCCTTAGCCCGGAACAGGTACAGTCCATTCGCGAAGTGACGGCAGAGATCTTTGGCCCCGAGGCGCAGGTCTGGCTCTTTGGCTCGCGCGTCGACGACAATCTGCGGGGCGGCGACGTGGATCTCTTGGTCGAAAGCCCCGAGCCGGTAGAAGACTCCGTCTGGAAGAAAGCACTCTTTGCCGCCCAACTCGAGCGCCGCTTCGACGGCCGCAAGGTGGACGTTTTGCTGCGCGCGCCCAATCTTCTCGTCCAACCCATCCACGAAACCGCACGCCGCACTGGGGTGCGCCTGTGACCTTGTCCGAACCCCTGCGCCAGCGCCTGGAGTTTCTTGCCCGCGTCATCCATCGGGAAATGCAGCATCTGCAACTCACTGATCAACGCCTTTTCGCTGAAGCCCTCGATGCCGAGCGCTTGCGCTCGTTGGAGCAAAACCCCCAGCTGGCCGAGACCGTAGATGCTTTCGCGGCCCGCTTTGGCCGTCTACAAGATAGTGTCGGCGACAAATTACTGCCCCTTTGGCGGCAAGCCGTGGGCGAAACCCCAGGTACGGCTATCGACAATCTCGATCGCGCCGAGCGATTGGGTCTCATCGACTCCGCCAACAACTGGCTTGCCCTGCGACGCCTACGCAATCAAATTATCCACGACTACATCGAAGATGCCCACGAACTCGCCAAGGCCCTGCAAGAGGCCCATGCGCAAGTACCGACCTTGGTCCAGGCAGCGCATAACCTGCTCCAAGATCTGCGGGTGCGCGGGTTTATAGCGGTGCAGACGGGCGCAGGCGCCAGGGGTGGAAATTGACCGCTAGCCGCCAACCGGCGCGCTGGATCCCTTGGTCTTTGGCCTTAGGGGATCTGCTTGCCTTCGCTCTCGCGGTCTACTTCAGCCGCCTTTCCCATGCCTTCTACTACGGCGAAAACCCGGTGCGCGTGCTGGCCGACTGGTGGGGCAGCCTCGCCGAGGTCAACATTCTGCTCTTTTTGTTCCTTGCGAGCCTCGGAGTCCTAGCTTTTCTTCTCAAAGGCCATTACGCCCGGCGCAAGGTCTTCTGGGACGAAGTGGGCGATATTATTGCCGTTTTTACCGTACTCCTCGGCCTCAATGCCGCCATCGCCTTCAGTGGCAAATGGCCCCTATCCCGTCTTTGGCTCTTTTCGGCCTGGCTATTGGCGTTGCTGCTACTACCGGCCGGGCGCCTACTACTGCGGCATGTCTTTCAACGCTTGGGGCTGTGGAACCGCCCCGTCGCCATCATCGGCACCGGCGCCAACGCCCTCGAGGCCATGCGCGCCATCCAGAGCGACACCCTATTGGGTTACGAGGTACGTTGGCTCCTCTCACTCTCCGACAATTCCCCGCCAGTAGCCGGGTCGACCGCAACGGTCATGGCCCTGGGATCAGACCCCCTGGCTACCCTGCGCGGTCTTGGCAATCCGCAGGTGGTGCTCGCCCTCGACAATGCCCACTGGCAAACCCAAGAGGATCTCTTGCGCCTACTCGGGCTGTACTATCCCAACCTAGCCATTGCCCCGGCCTTGCGCGGACTGCCGCTCTACGGGCTGGAGGTGATGCATTTTTTCAGCCACGAAGTCTTCATGCTGCGGGTACGCGACAATCTGGCCCGCCCCGGCCCGCGCCTGGTCAAACGCGTCTTCGACCTCGTGGCTGCGGGGCTTTTGACGGTGCTGCTCAGCCCACTGCTGCTCGGGATTGCCTGGCGTATCCGTGCCGAAGACGGCGGGCCGGTGCTCTTTCGGCAAGAGCGGGTGGGGCGCCAAGGTAAACCTTTTGGCTGCCTCAAGTTCCGCAGTATGGTGCCCGACGCCGAGGCGCGCTTGCAGCGCTACTTGGCGGAAAATCCGGCCATTGCCGAAGAATATCATCGCAACTTCAAGCTGCGCGACGATCCGCGCATTACCCGCATCGGCCGCTTTCTACGCCGCAGCAGCCTCGATGAACTACCGCAACTCTTCAACGTGTTGCGCGGCGAGATGAGCCTCGTAGGGCCGAGGCCCCTCTTGGCACGAGAGCTCGACCGCTACGGCGACAACATCGCCCTGTACACCCAGGTCAATCCGGGTATTACCGGACTATGGCAAGTGAGCGGCCGCTCCGAAACGAGCTTTGCCGACCGCAGCAACCTCGACGCTTGGTATGTGCGCAACTGGACCCTCTGGTATGACATAGTCATTCTGTTACGGACGGTGCGCGTGGTCTTTCGGCGGGAAGGGGCGTACTGAAACTGCGCTCGCCGACGAGGGCGATTTCCCCGTCGCCTGCTCCACAGCAAGCACCGACCGCCGTACCAACTATTGCATTGACAATACAATGGGATCGCCGCTACGATCCCGAAAAGTTCACTGCCTGAACAGACCTGTGCTAGACGACGTCACCCGGTACCAATTGCTCAAGCTCCTCGCGGAGCGTCCGGAAATTACGCAGCGCGAGCTCGCGGCTGCCATGGGCATCAGCTTGGGCAAGGCCAATTAC
>NZ_JAVRKK010000192.1:0-3207 GCF_031962545.1 Candidatus Igneacidithiobacillus taiwanensis | reverse complement strand
AGCCAGTTGCTCTAGTCCAGCTGAGCTACGAGCGCCTTGAGACGCGAATACTACCCGCAGGCCTGCTTCTCGTCAATCGGCCGCGGGCCTCCCGACCGCATCCACGAGCCGGTCTTTGCCTTGGGGAGTGGAGACGAATACTCTAGACGATGCACTAGCGAGGAGGTGGGAGATGGAGAAGCGGGCGCTGCAACTGGAGAGTCTGTTTCCCCCGCAGGGCGATCAACCCAAGGCCATTGCTGCGCTTGTCGAGGGGTTGCAGGCGGGCGAGGCATTCCAAACGCTGTTGGGGGTAACGGGTTCTGGCAAAACCTTCACTATGGCCAATGTGATTGCTCGCACCCAGCGCCCGGCAGTGGTCATGGCTCCCAACAAGACCCTGGCGGCACAGCTGTACGCCGAGCTGCGCGCCTTCTTTCCCCATAACGCGGTGGAGTATTTCGTTAGCTATTACGACTACTATCAGCCCGAGGCCTATGTGCCTTCCTCCGACACCTTCATTGAAAAAGATGCGTCGATCAACGACCACATCGAGCAGATGCGCTTATCTGCCACCAAGGCGCTTCTGGAGCGCCCAGACGTCATTATCGTTGCCACGGTGTCGGCCATTTATGGTTTGGGCGATCCTTCGGCCTACCACCGGATGATTCTGCACCTGCGCGAGGGCGATCAGATGGAGCAGCGCGCCATCCTGCGCCGGCTGGCCGATATGCAATACAGCCGCGATCCGCTGGAGCTCAAGCGCAGTACCTTTCGTGTTCATGGTGATGTCATCGACATCTGGCCGGCGGAGAGCGAAGACGAGGCGGTACGGGTGGAATTGTTTGGCGACGAAATCGAGCGCGTCTCTCTGTTCGATCCGCTCACGGGCAAGACGATTACCCGCCTGCCGCGCTACACCGTCTACCCCAAAAGCCATTATGTGACGCCGCGCGAGACGATTTTGGCAGCGCTGGATCGCATCAAAGACGAGCTGCGCGAGCGCCTCGCGGTGCTGCGCGAGGCCAACAAGTTGGTGGAGGCGCAGCGGCTCGAGCAACGGACCCGTTTCGATCTGGAGATGATGGCGGAGCTCGGCTACTGCTCGGGTATCGAAAACTACTCTCGCTACCTCTCTGGACGGGCCCCCGGCGAGCCGCCGCCCACCCTGATGGACTATTTGCCCGCCAACGCGTTGCTTTTCATGGATGAATCGCATGTAACCGTACCTCAATTTGGCGGCATGTACCGGGGTGATCGGGCGCGTAAGGAAACCCTGGTCGAGTACGGCTTTCGCCTGCCGTCGGCCCTCGACAATCGCCCCTTGATGTTTGAGGAATTCGAGCGGCTGATGCCACAGACCATCTTCATCTCCGCTACCCCGGGGCCTTACGAACTCGAGCATTCGGGACAGGTGGTGGAGCAACTAGTTCGCCCCACCGGCCTGGTTGATCCCCTCGTTGAGGTGCGCCCGGCGCGTGGACAGGTGGACGATTTGGTCAGCGAGATCCATGCAGTCATCGCCAGCGGCTGGCGGGTTTTGGTCACCACCCTGACCAAGCGCATGGCCGAAGACCTCAGCGACTATTTGCAGGAGCTCGGCGTCGCCTGTCGCTATTTGCACTCGGATATCGAGACCGTGGAGCGGGTGGAAATCATCCGCGACCTGCGTGCTGGCGTTTTTGATGTTCTCATTGGCATCAACCTCTTGCGTGAGGGGCTGGATATGCCGGAAGTCGCCCTGGTAGCGATTCTCGATGCCGATAAAGAAGGCTTCCTCCGCTCCGAGCGGTCGTTGGTGCAAACCATCGGCCGCGCGGCGCGTAACCTGAACGGGCGCGCCATTCTCTATGCCGACGTGGTAACCGGCTCAATGGAGCGTGCCATACGCGAGACCGAGCGGCGACGGCAGAAGCAGCTCGCTTTCAACGCCGAGCATGGCATCAAGCCCAAGGGGATCGTCAAACCGGTGGCGGATATCCTCGAGGGCGTGTATCACCGTAAGGACAAGACGCGGCAGAAGGCGGCAGAGCCAGCAGCCAGTTACGAAAGCGACGATCCCCGGGCATTGGCCAAGCGGATCAAGGCGCTGGAAGAGCAGATGTACCGTCATGCCCGCAATTTGGAGTTTGAGCAAGCCGCTGCCCTGCGCGATCAGATCAAAGCGCTGGAGGCTGCGCTACTCGGTACGAGCGTAGAGGTGGATCTGCTGAGCGATTGACGCCCGAGGAGGGAAGGCGATAGGCTAAAGACCGACCGTTCGGTATGAAAAGGAGTGATACGAATGACCCAGGTAAAAGCCTACGCCGCGCAAAATGCCCAATCCCCCCTCGCGCCGTTGACCATCGAGCGCCGCGACCTCCATCCCGACGACGTACAAATCCAGATCCTCTACTGCGGTGTCTGCCATTCCGACCTACACACCGCCCGTAACGAGTGGCACAACACCATCTACCCGGCGGTGCCTGGTCACGAAATCGTCGGACGAGTGACGGCGGTGGGCAGTGCCGTAAAGAAATTCCAGGTAGGTGACTTGGCGGGAGTAGGCTGCATGGTCGACAGCTGCGGCCATTGTAGCTCCTGCCACGATGGCGAAGAGCAGTACTGCGAAAATGGCTTCACCGGCACCTACAATGGCCCGGTTTTTGGCGGTGAGAACACCTACGGCGGCTACTCCCAGAGTATCGTCGTCAAGGAAAGCTTTGTCCTGCGCATTCGCCACGACGAAAAAGACTTAGCGGCAGTGGCGCCCTTGCTCTGCGCTGGTATCACCACCTACTCGCCCTTGCGTCACTGGCAGGTAGGGCCGGGGAAGAAAGTCGGCATCGTTGGCCTTGGAGGGCTGGGGCACATGGGGGTGAAATTGGCCCACGCCATGGGCGCCCATGTGGTGCTCTTCACCACCTCGCCTAGCAAGGTCGAGGACGCCAAGCGCTTGGGGGCCGATGAGGTTTGTATTTCCAAGGACCCGCAGCAGATGGCCGCGCATGCCAATAGTTTCGATTTTCTGCTCAATACAGTAGCCGCACCCCATGACTTGGATGCCTTTCTCGGCCTGCTCAAGCGCGACGGCACCATGACCCTGGTGGGGGCGCCAGCGGAACCGCACCCCTCGCCGGAAGTCTTCAATCTCATCTTCAAACGGCGGAGTCTTGCCGGTTCGCTCATCGGTGGCATTGCCGAAACCCAGGAAATGCTCGATTTCTGCGCCGCGCATGGCATTGGTTC
>NZ_JAVRKK010000191.1:0-3243 GCF_031962545.1 Candidatus Igneacidithiobacillus taiwanensis | reverse complement strand
TTCCGGTCCCGTCAGAGACGGCAGACGCGAGCATCGGAGGGCAGCATGGCCGCCCGTAAGCGCAATACCCCATCCGCCGAGCAAACAGCCCTCGATCTGGGCATCCCAGTGGGTTTATACCCATTGGTCGAACACCTACCCTATCGGTCCTATTGCACCAATGACTTTGGCGGAGGCCTTCGCATCCGGACCCGGAAGCAGGCCTTAGCCTACCGATACATCCAACACAATCCGCCAGCCCAGGTCTGGACTATCGTGCTGGACGTGGACCACCGTATTTGCGACCCCGAAACATTCGCCTATTGCTGGGAGACCCAAGACCCAGAGGGGCCGACCCCGAACGCCATAGCGATCAATCCGAAAAATGGCCACGGCCACCTGTTCTATTTCCTCGAGGCTGGCGTTACCCGCACTCAGGCAGGCAGGGAAGCCCCCTTGCGGTATCTGGCAGCCATAGAACGTGCCCTATGCGCCAAGATGGATGCCGACCACCTCTATGTCGGCCTTGTAAGCAAAAACCTGATCCACCCGCATTGGCTAACCCATATATTCCACGATCGCCGCTGGACCCTTGGTGAACTGGCGGAGTATCTCGACCTCGATGCGGCCAATGCTAGGCGCTATGTCCCCAACACCCCAGAGGAAGCCTACCAAGAGGGCCGAAACGTATTCCTGTTCCATACGGCCCGTAAATGGGCCTACAGCGCGATTAGGGACTATTGGGCACCCAATGGCCTACCCCGATGGCAGGATGCGATTTTGGGGCATTTACGGGCCATTAACGGGCAATTTCACGCGCCCCTCCATGAACCAGAACTCAGGACGATAGCCAAGAGCATTGCCAAGTGGACCTGGCGGCACATTACGCCTGCAGGACTGCAAGACCTCATCGAGCGCACCCATACGCCGGAGCTACAGGCCGAGAGAGGCAGGCTTGGAGGCATAGCCAGCGGCAAGGCCCGCAGGGAGGCTAGAGAGCAGGATCGCGCTACCGCAAGACTCCTGCGGGCGCGGGGATGCAGCTATCGGGAGATCGCGCGGGCACTCGGCATTAACCACGAAACAGCACGAAACTACTGCCGGTCGTAGTGGGTGTCTAACGAAGCCTATATCAGATAACAGCCAGCCGGGGCGGCTTGAGCGTAGCGAAAGAACCGCCCCGAGTCGGCTGGGCCGCAGGCAGGTAGGGAGGCAAAGCCGACCGGCCACCTGCCGTCGCGGCTTCCACGGGTTTGCTGATAGTGGCACCTGATCCCGTCATAGCAGCGGGGAAGCCCAGATCGACAGATCAGAAAACTGAATCAGGCTGGCCGAGACCTAGCGAGCTTGCGAGCGCAGGTCGTAGGGCAGCCCCCGAAGGCCGTAGGCCGAAGGGAGAACGGGGGAAAGCGTATCCTTCAAGACATCGGCCAAGGGTAGTCGAGGCCTCCATGTCTGGCACGGAGGGTGAGAGGGTCCGGGAGAGAGGGTTCAGGCATGCCACGAAAAGTGGCGGGCCTGATTCTCGAATTTTGGAGAGGCCTTGGCGGGGTCATCCACAGCCTTATCCGCCGTTTTTGTGGATGGGTGGGGTATTTCCCCATCCCCCACTCCTAGAATCGTTTCTAGGGCAAATTTGGAGCCTTGGCGGGGATTCTGGTTTGCCTGCTCTAGTGACTACGGCAGTCATCGCCTGAGCGGGTGTTATGCCGTGCTGCGCGTCCGTCTCTTTCGCGAGCGAGTAACGCGAGCGAAGCGAAAGAGACGGACGGGGAGAAGCCAATAGCAACGGGGGTTTTCAGCGATATTTTGCTGTATGAAATTTCATGAAATCCCCCTCCGTGTCCAATGGCGACGCGACCGCCGCAGACTGAAAGCGTCATCGGAAATGCCAACAGTACGGGCGCGACTGCGATAGCCAGGAGCGCCGATCTCAACCGCCTGTCTCTTTTGCGAACCGAAGGTGAGCGAAAGAGACAGGCGGAGGCCGCTAATAGTTATCTTTTTGATTTATCATCCGAGAATTCCTCAAACCCCGCCCATTTTTTTGCGGGTATCATGCAGAATCACCCCGCAAACCGGCTTTTTGGAGTCCCTGGCGCGCGTCCGGCTCGATGCGGACCTGTGCGGTGCATGGGCTGGATGGCCTGCCAATGGATCGAGGATGGCTTGGCTTCCGTGCCTATAGCTGGCGACTGTGCAGGACCCCCATAGATAAAATCACCCATCATCAGCGACGGGGTTGTGCCATGCCAGGGGCCGATTCCATAGTTAGGCTTATAGCTTTCTGTAACAGTTTTTCCCTGTCTGTTGCCCTGTTCTAGTGTGATTCGATAGCTCCTTATTCCTGCTTCCGTTGCGTTTCTGTAACTGGTTAAGCATCGCTTGCATTGGCTGTCTGGTCAGCATTGATTACCGTGTTTATTGAGATCGGCTCATTGCCTTTTTGGAACATCGTTGAGCGATTTCCCCTATCTCATGGGTGTCAAAAATTCTCTGCAGGATGGCCCATGTAAACCGCGCAGGGTTTCCATGGTGCGTAGAAGCCGCTCGACTACGTCTCGCAACCCCACTCATCCTGCAAGTAAGATATACGGAGACTGCAAGAAAGCGCTCAAGAACTCTGTTGTTCAGAAAATCCGAAATTCCAGTTTTCCAGCAGATAGTTAAGGGTTTCTCTAACAAGAAACCAGCGTGGCAGGGAAAAGCCCTGCACTAGGAGGTCTAGCTGCAGTCGTAACCGGCACCTTTGAGCGGGTGCTATGCCGTTCCAGCAAATACCACATGCAATCCGATTAGCTGGACGCTGGTATCCGGCTTGTGATGCGATTGTGCCACCGATGGGTTAATGGTCTGCCCGGTAGCTTGGATTTTCCCCGTTTCTATTGCTGGAGATTGCTTTGCTATGGACACATGCACCCTACCCAAAGGTAGGGGATGCGTATGTTTCACCGCTGCTGCTGCGGTAGGTCATAAGCGTCTGAGCGGTGTCCTTTCCTATACCCTATCCAATCAGCATCATTGAGTTGCCCATGAAGTCATTTCGTTATTCAGGGAGGCGCAACCAACCATGGAAAAACTACTCGAAAAAGACCAGAAGCGGATATTGCAATCCCTACAGGAAAACGGCCCCCAGACCGCACACGAACTGGCCCAATCCTTAAGAGGCTGCGGAAAAAATCTGCAAAAACATCGGATTTCTTCCTGGCCGTCTAAAAATTTGTTCGGTTAAGCCTCTTGCCAGTCCCCCTATCGCCGTTTTCC
>NZ_JAVRKK010000190.1:0-3272 GCF_031962545.1 Candidatus Igneacidithiobacillus taiwanensis | reverse complement strand
ACGCCCGTTGAACTCTATGCAAGAAAAAAATTTGGCAGAGCGACAAACACCCTGCCAACCATAATCAAACATACATTAATACTACAGCGAAAGTTAGCTATGATTTCCAGTAGAAAAGGATGATGCCCTTCGGGGTATGGGTTATGTTATCTAATGGCTAGCATGAAGCTTAGTGGCAAGTTAGAGATTTTTTGCCAGTGAGAATGAGGCGAAAATCTTTAGTTAAAGGGTAAACGTAAATGGATTTTAAAGGGAGCACGGCTCTTTGTGGTCCTTTTTTGCCGCGACCTTGGGTGAGTCCTACGAGTTTCCAGTTGGCAGCTTTGTATGAGGTACCCCAGAAACGACCTTGGTCGACGTAGGTCTCGAGCAAAACTGGGGTGTAATTGTATACATCTTGCCAATCCTTGGCAATGGCATGGACCACAAGAGATAACACTTTCGAGGCAAGATTGTGGCATTTTATCCAGGGCGGGATCAGGAAACGCGAATTATTAACGACAAGGTGGCGGAACTGGTACCTATGTTCTTCGTTCCAACCGATCCATCGGTCGCGGTCCTTAACATGCCAGGCGGAGGCACCGAAGCCGAACAGGGCGACAACACCCTGTGGGGAGTGGACAAGGTAACGGATCTGGGCACCGACTCCCTTGTTATGACCGAGATAATGGTAGCGGTCGATTAACTCCCGCCATAAGTTCTTGTCTGGCTGGGTGACTACTCGCTGCAGTTGTAGGGGTAGTAATTCGCACAGCGCGACCTTTATTTTGGGGCAGGGCTCCCCGGCTGCTGTACGCAGAGGGATTTTTCGGTGATTCACATGTGGATGCATAGGGGCAGGGAGTTCCAACAAACCGGAGTCATGCAGCTTGAGCAGAAGCTGCTTGGCGCTTATCACTTTGGGTGTATCATTAGGTTTGTTCCAGGACCAGAGCCGACAAACCTCGTATGCGAGCTGTGCACGGGTGGCGCCGGGGTTGGCGGCAATGAGAGACCGTAAGAATTCCAGGTCCTCTGGTTTCACGGTGCGGCCGACCAGACGGAGTGGCAGATCTTGTTCTCGTATCTGCATTGGCCGTGCTCCTTTCTGGGCGACGTCCTGTATGTTTATCGTCTGCGGAGACATGTTTGCCGTGCACGTGCAATTTCGATCCCCGTCATCCGGTTGTTTTATCTTTAGGGCTGGCTCCTGGTCGGTAAAAGGCAAAGGTTCCTTGTTTTGATTAGCCAATTGTGAGGTTGACAAAGCGCTCAACTTGTTTCCAGTAGGCGGTGTCAGGGATCTGATCCTTGACAACTATCCAGAGTCCATGAGCTTCCTCTTCCGGTGTGACTGATAGGCAACATGGTTGCGTTTTAAATAGTACTTCAGATCAGCGATAGCCTTTCGTATCTGTGCCGGATCCTGAGTAAAAGCCACTCTGATTAGACGGTAGGCCTGCGGCATAGTCAGCTTTTTTTGAAAACGGATTCGGATCTCCAAAGTAAAGAGATGGGCGATGAAGACAAAAAGCATGTGCCGGTACCAACCGTTCCACGAACGCATCTCATATTCGTCCATCCCAAGGCAATCCTTGCATTCTTCGAAGCACTGCTCAATAGGCCAGCGTAAAGTAGCGGCATGGTCGAGTTCTGCTCTGGGGAGATCAGCTGGAGCATCGCTGATGGAATACTTGATCCGCCCATTCTCGTATTCCCGAATATAGAGCCAGATCTCGCCACCCGGTTGCCCATCCACGCACTCGATGACGCGGCAACATTTGACCTTGGCCATGATGGGTCCCTTGGCACCCTCACCCAGATTAACCGTTTCCCACGGCAAGGTATCATCTTTCGCTATGCTTTCTACAGATACGGGAGCAGGTGACAGGACCAGCTTCGTCGGAGGTCTGCCACAACCCGAGTACTCCGGGCGAACCCACTCGGGCCGGGTGCGCCAGACCAACTGCGTTGCGCGGACATCGCCAAAGAGCCAATATCCTGGCGGCAAAGACCCACGAAATTTTTGATCACTACTGAACGCAGCATCGCACCCGATCCACCGAGCATGAAAATTGCCTGAGGCTAACGCCTTGTCGATCATTTCGATCGCTAACTGATTTTTTGTAGCAAAAACCACGTCTTCAGGAACGCCGCATTGGATGCGCTTATCACGATACTCTTCAGTGAACCACTTCTTAGGTAAGTAGAGTCGACGGTCCAGGAGACCATATCCTTGGGCACCGGAATAACCGATGAACACGCCGGCCTGACAGTTATCTGTCTTCCCCTCAGTGCCGCAATACTGACGGGCAACCCCAACCGAGTGGCTACCTTTTTTGGGCATGTCCGACCCGTCTACAGTAAGCATACCGTTTGGGTCGTTAACCTGGGAAGCTACCCGTTGCTGATAAAGATACAACATCTTTTCGTCATCCCAAGGCGAACGCTGAAGGAATAACTGCGTCGGGCGCACCCCTTTTTCCCCGTCAAACGCCAGCGCAATAGGCTCGATCGATTTACGATCCAGATTGCTTAGCAAACCTTTAACATAGACCTCACCGTGATGACGCTGTTCGCAGCGCTGGTAACATTCCTGAAAATAAGCCAGATAATCATCTAGCAAGGTAAGAAGTTGTTCCACCGCAGAAGTATCCAATCCGATTCGTTCCAAAAGATCCGGACTCCAATCCGGTTGGCCGAGCATCATGACCGCCATCCCCCTCCCCACCGCCGTGAGGTTTGGGATGGTGTGCTCTCCTTGGACATGGCTATTGTGCCGGAATACGCCGGCCACATCCCTTGTCCCCAGATTCTGGCCCTTCCAATAGAAGTAACATTGGCGTGCGCGACCCAAAATGGGTACCGGCCGGCGCTGGCCAGCCAGTATACAAAGATGGTTGACAATGAGGAAGGACCAATCGCCAATCGACGGTTTGTCCATCGCCGGGCTATAGTACCCTCTTGTTCATGGCACCTCTGGCCAATTAGCATCATCGCCATGGAACCATTATGCAACAACCAAATAAAAATGTCCCGGCCGATTTGGAGGTTTATTCCCGCCACCAGGACTTCCTAGCTCGCGCTAAAGGCAAATTGCAAGGCCTGTCGCAGTTTAGCATTTTTTTTGATGGCCTAAGTGCCGGCGCTTGGACCAATTACTCGACCGGGCAGAGGAATTTTGTGGGTATTTCTTCCACCGCACCTGCCGCCCACCCAGGCGTAAAGAACTTTCGTTGTAGTGCTATGGCCCCTATTTATATCACCACAACCGAACATCTTTTCTACTGCTT
>NZ_JAVRKK010000189.1:0-3300 GCF_031962545.1 Candidatus Igneacidithiobacillus taiwanensis | reverse complement strand
TGTGCTCTTCCGATCTGCGGTTTGAAACTATTTATGCGAACAACAGATGGGCACATCGAAAAACCCCGATTCTTCCAACGTTGGTCTGTTATTAAACAGGGCCGGCTCAAGAATGAACTGCAACACCTTTGCAAGGAGGCTGGAGGTAGAAAATGGGCAATCAGTATCAGCAGTTGAACATGGAAGAGAGAAATCGATTGCAGCGGGGACTGAACCAGGGGATGAGCCTGCGGGCTGTGGCAAGGGCGAGTGCAGCCCGAAGGTGCGCGCGTAGCCGGCGAGAATTCTTATATCACAATGAGTAAATCCCATGTTTTAGAAGTCGGTGGCGCCGGCTATATTGGCTCCCATATGTCCAAGATGCTCGTACAGAGTGGATACGAAGTTCTGGTGCTGGACAATCTCTCCACGGGTTTTCGCGATGCAGTGCGCTACGGGCAGCTCATCGAAGGGGACTTTGCGGATCAGGTTTTCCTGGAGCAGCTGTTTAGCACGCAGCACATCGATGCCGTCCTGCACTTCGCGGCCCTGAGCCAAGTGGGCGAGTCCGTGCGCGAGCCTGCCCGCTACTACCGCAACAATGTAGCCAATACCCAAAACTTACTGGATGCCATGCTGCGCCATGACGTGCGGCGTTTCCTCTTCTCTTCGACGGCCGCCCTCTTTGGGGAACCAGAATATACGCCCATTGACGAGCAGCATCCGCAGCGACCCATCAACCCATATGGGCGCAGCAAGCGCATGGTAGAAGAGATGCTGGCGGACTATGACCAAGCCTACGGCTTGCGCTCGGTGAGCCTGCGGTATTTCAACGCCGCCGGTGCTGATCCTGAGGGGGAGCTAGGCGAGCGGCACGATCCCGAAAGCCACCTGATCCCCTTGGTTTTGCAAGCCGCGAGTGGTCGGCGGGAAAGTATCGCCATTTATGGCAACGACTACCCAACGCCCGACGGAACCTGTGTCCGGGACTACATTCACGTCTGGGATCTGTGCAGCGCCCACCTGCTTGCCTTGGAACATCTGCTGGTCGACGGCGAGAGTGCGGCCTACAACCTCGGCAACGGAAAGGGCTTCTCCGTGCAGGAAGTCATCGATACTGCCAGAAAGGTAACTGGCCAAAGCATCCCCGTTGTACTGCAAGGGCGCCGCAGCGGTGACCCGGCGATCCTCGTGGCAGATAGCCAAAAGGCCAGGCAGGAACTCGGCTGGCTGCCGCGCTTTGGGGATCTAGAGACCATTATCGACCACGCGTGGGCTTGGGAGCGAAAAAAGGGGTACTTATGGTGAAAATAGGCGTAATTAAAAAGAACTTGCCCTACTCTAAATGGATTCATTATTGGAAATTACGATGAAACCACTCTCCCTAAAGAACATTACCAAATCCTTCCCCATCCACCACGGTCGGGAAATGCGTATTGTATTGGATAATATCAGCCTGGAGGTTAAACCGGGGGAACGATGGGGTATCATGGGTCCCAACGGGGCGGGCAAATCAACCATGATCCAGATCATTAGTGGTTCGCTGCGTCCTGACTCCGGAATCATTGAAAAAGGTATGCATGTTTCCTGGCCCTTGGCCTTTGGTGGCGCTTTTCAAGGCTCTCTCACAGGCCGGGATAATGCCCGCCTCATTGCCCGAGTCTATGGGGTGGATGTCCAGGAAACCATTGCCAAGGTCGAGGAGTTTGCTGAGCTCGGCGTCTATCTGGATGAGCCGGTCAAGACCTACTCCTCCGGCATGAACTCCCGTCTGAGCTTTGCCCTTAGTATGGCCATTGATTTCGATTGCTTCCTGGTGGATGAAGTAATTTCGGTAGGCGACGTTCGTTTCAATCGCCGTTGCGAAGAGGAGCTCAAGCGTCGCGAGCACAAGGCTATGCTCCTGGTTTCCCACCACACCGATCTCATTCGTAACAACTGCGACCATGCCGCCTTCCTCAAGGATGGTAAACTCCACTTTTTCGATAGTGTCGAGGAAGCCATCCGCGTCTATGAGTCCATGTGAGTTTCTAGCCTCACTGCCATGAAAGATTGTCTGCGCGCCCGCTTTCTTTCCTTGGATGCCGAGTTGCAAGCGGCCCATGGGGAGCAATTCCTGCAGCTTGTCTACCGACGCCACTTAGGTCGACCTTTGGATGCCGTGGGCAGGGATCATTATTTACCCCTCCTGCAACAAAAACGCGGCCGCCAGCGTGTGCTGGCTGATATTCAACGCTCGCCCGAGGCTCGTCGCTATGCCCTTACCCACGGCAAGGAAGGAATGCGTCCACGCCTCTATTCTCCTTTGCTTCCCAAGGAGCTACGACAAGCTCCTCTACCCCGCCCACGTGTTGCCTTGTTGGGCACCTGTGTGGCGGAGGGGTTGCTACAAATTGCCCATAGCGAGGGGTGGACCATGGATCACTACCTGATGGACTCTGGTAGCCCCACGCCTTTTGAAGCAATCCGCAGCACACGCTATGACTTGATCTTGGCCAATTTGACCCTCCGTACCGTCCTGGGTGGAGCCGTGCCCAGCGGCGATGGCGATCTTTTTCATCTGCGCAATGAATTGGACGCTGGGGAATTAGAGAACGCCGCCCTACGCAATCTGAATTGGGTGATTGAGAATCTTCTGGCAAACCGTCCCGAGGGAATACCCGTTTTTTTTCTCGCTTTTTTGGAGCCACCCGCCTGGAACAGGGGTGCTTTTGGCCGCAATCGGGCACCGGGGAGTCTGTACCATTTAGTTCGCAGTCTCAATGATCATCTGGAAGAGATTCTATCCTCCCACCCAAATGTCTACTTCCTTGAAATCAACGATATTCGCCAGTATTACGGCGATGCCGAATCCTACGATGGCTATTCCTCCCACTACACCCACGGTGGTTTGTTGAGCACCACCCCCCAGGGGGAATGGCTTTGCCGCGATCTCCTGGACCGCCTCCAGGGTGCCTATGCAAGCCTCCAGGGACTGCACCCCATCAAACTCATCATTACCGATCTGGACAACACCCTCTGGCGGGGGGTCTTGGCCGAAGAGGAAGAAATCATCCCCTGGCATCATACCGAAGGTTGGCCCTTGGGCTACGCCGAGGCGTTGTTGGAGTGCAAACGCCGGGGCCTGATCCTGGCCATTACCAGCAAAAACGATCCAGAACCTACCCAAGAGCGCTTTACCCAGGTCTGGGGTGCCAAACTCCGCTGGGAGGATTTTGCCATCACCCGCATCAACTGGAATCCCAAGCCCCAAAATATTGCCGAAATTCTGGAGCTGACCAATATCCTGCCCGAACATACCCTGTTCATCGACGACAACCC
>NZ_JAVRKK010000188.1:0-3370 GCF_031962545.1 Candidatus Igneacidithiobacillus taiwanensis | reverse complement strand
GCGCTATTATGCCGACCCCGGAGTGGCGCCATTACAGCGACCCTGAGATGGCGCCATTATGCCGACCCTAAAATGGCGCCATATTGGTGGCCGTTGACAGGGTTGCCGCTGGATTTAATCGAGGCTCCAGATTGCCCTTTAATGGCATGATAACGCGGAATGCTGGCCTTTCTGGTTCGTGGGAATAGCTGGTATGCAGGAAGGCCGCAAAATCCAACGCAGCGCAGTCTGTAACCGCCACATCAAAGGCCGGTGATACGTCGCCTTTGCTGTCGAAATCCAAGAGAATTGCAGTAACCGCCTGCAAGGTATCCTGAACAACTCGGCCTGAGCCATGGATACCCCAAGAGGCTGCAGGGCGCTCTGATTTGTCCACAACCGAGACTGGTTTATCAAGTGCCGCCGCAAACTCCTCGGCAGTCATGGAAACGTCCTTCCGACTGCTGCGATTTCTCGCGTTGGGAATCTCGGTGAATCGGATAGCGTCAATCATTTTGCGCCCTCCAAAATTACCCGCAAGTCGTCGAGGGCTTCGGCAAGAATAGCCATGTCGTCATCAGTAAGTGCTGCATCGGTGAGTGTCCGAACGGCTACCCATAAATGGGCCAAGGCACGTCTTGCGCTTGGGCTGGTGCTCGTTGTTGTGGCGGATTCGTTCATGGCCGCAGCACCTCCAGCAAAACAGGCATCCAATGCGCCAGCATGTTCTTAAGCCTATGAAGTGTGCTAAACTTTTTGGGTTGGGTAGTGGCTGCGTTTCTTTCGGGGGGCGTGGCTTTTTTCATTTTCAGCCCTCCTTGATAACGCTGTCGAGATAACTATCAAGCCATTCTTTGGGCCAGATAGTGCAGCCAGTGGAGACCTTTTTGCCTTGAGGAATTCGCCCGTTCTTTACTAGCAGTAAAAACGTGGATCGGGAAATTCCAAGATATGCGCCGGCTTCCGGGGCACGGAAAGCACGCGGATTGGGAACCGAGTTTTTCATCAGGCTTACTCCTAGTTGATTGCCTGTACCCCCACTCTTGCAAGAAATATGGCCCCGTCAAGCCCTTTGAACGAAATAGAACAGCAAAAGAAAAGCCCCTGTATTTCAAGGGGCTGTATTGGTTCTATGCAGTCTTGTAATGACGGCTATTTCAGAAATTTAACCGGAAATTTGGAGGAAATTTGCCGTTAGGTTTTTCTGATTTTCCGCTCCTCCTCCACCTGTCCTATAGTCTTGTCTGTAACATGCTTTGCCCATGTCGCGGGTGACGATCCCTTGGCCTCTGGCAAGCCCATAATGTACTCGATAATCTTTTGTTTCCTCGCGGGGGTGCCAGCGTCCAGCGCCTTGCTGATAAACCGCTTGGCGCTCTCTTTGTACCAAGCCCCCCGCTTGGTATGCTCGATATTCCTGAAGCAGCCGACAATCCGCGCTCCATCCGTCATCTGCTCGCCCTGCTCTGCTTCGCCGGGGTAAATCCATTGCCACCATTCGGACGCGGTAAAGCTGGCTGCGGATTCGTCAAAGGTAGCCAGCCACCGATGCAACTCGGCCACCCTCACCCCTAAAGGCTGCTGAAGGTTCCCCTCATCGTCCAGAACCGTGTCTGCTGGCGCTGGCCACCACATCGGCCAGACTATGCACTGAATCTCTCCCCTGCTGGCCGCCGTTGAAAGGATCGTCACGCAAGCGTTCAGCATGGGGATGTAGTCTTTTTCACGGCTCGCGCTTCGGTACTTTTTGAACGTCCACTCGGTCAGAGCAACCGCTGCCGAGTACATTTTGACGATAATTTCCTCACTCATGCTTTTGCCCTCACTGTCGGGATCGGGATTACATTCCCATAGAGCAACTCGTCTAGGTGCTCACCCCATTTCTGCCATGCTGCTGCTGCTTCCGGGCCGAAGTCATACCGCTGATAGATAGCCTTTACACTGCTGTCGTCCCGGTGATTGAGCACGGCTTCAATGACTGCCGGGTTAATCCCTATTGCAGACATCCCGGTAGCGCAGGACCGCCGCAGATCGTGCGGAGTCCATCTGCCCTTGGATAGCAGCAAGCTGCTGGTGTGCTTGGTTCTGGCCTGCCGTTGATTGCCGCCCATCCGGTCGCCAATTTGCGCCGAGAAATTCACCCGCGTAATAGGGGCATCTTCCTTGCGTGGTGATGGTATCGCCCACCTCGACCACCCTGTCAGACTGAACAGCTCCCGAAATTGCCGGAGCGCGAAACCAGAAAGGGCGATAATATGCTCATGGCCATTCTTGGCGTTCTCCGCAGGGATTCGCCAGCGCCGGGTCTCCAGATTGATATGCGCCCATTCCGCGTTGGTAAGCTCTCCCAGCCTGCACCCGGTGGCAAGGCAAATCCACAAGGCAAGCTCGGTTGTGCGGGGAAGATTGGCCTTGGGTAGCGCGTCCCGTAGCTCGATAATCTCATCGTCCTTGAGTACCCGGTCCCGCGTCGGTTGTTTGCCACCCACGTCTGCCACCTTGACCGGGGCAAGTGGATTGACGGGCATTATCTCGCGCATAACGGCCCATGAGAGAAACGTCTTGAGCGTGGTCAACATCCGGTTGCTCATGCGTGGCGCTCTCGCCGCTATACGATCCAAGCAAGCCATAAGGTGCCCACGGGTAACTTTCCCCATTTCGATGTTACCCACTGTTGGGAAAATATCCTTGCGTACCGCCCGGAGTAGATCGGCTCCATCCTTGCGCTTGGATAGCTTGGCCTCATACCACTGATTGAACACCTCCTCGAAGGTGAGCAGGGCCGCCTGTTCCATTTTGGCGATTCTGGCCGCTTCCTCATCTGCCAGCCTTTGCTCATCAGCGTAGGCCACGGGATCAATGCCTCGTGAAAGGATCTTCCGCTGTTCCTCTGCCAAAGATCGAGCATCCGCCAAGGAAACGTCTGGATAGTCTGCCGGACTCTCTCCCTTCTTGAGTCGCAACACTCGCCGCTTGCCCTGGAATTGATAACGGTACTGCCAGGCTTTGGTCCCGTTGGGATAGACACGAAGCTCCAGCCCCGCGCCGTCCCGGAGGATAATTTCCCTATCCGTTGCTTTCGCGTTTCGGATCGCTTTGTCGCTGAGTAGGTTTGCCGCCATGGTGCCCCTCCTGAACAGGTTGTCGGGTTTACCGGTTACACTACCGGTTACACTTGGATTTGGCAAGCATAGGACGGTATAGAATTTGCTTGGACGGTAACTTGCTGTTTTTTATGAATTGCCAGAGAGAGGAAAAACAGCCTTGGACGGTATAAAACGGCTAATATCTTGCTTTGGGAGCAGGATGTCGCAGGTTCGAATCCTGTCTCCCCGACCAATAAAACAGGTACATAGTACAAAGTCACCGTGCAGTGGAATGTTAAGTCTAC
>NZ_JAVRKK010000187.1:0-3415 GCF_031962545.1 Candidatus Igneacidithiobacillus taiwanensis | reverse complement strand
AGGCCCGGTGTGGGCATAGTCGCCATTTCATCGCAAATGGAGGAGGTACCCAATGTCTGTGCTAGACATTGACTTAGAAAGAATTTCTTATTTCATCCCAAACCGAGCCGGTTGCCAGGCAGCCCTGAATAGCCCAGGGATTTTACCATGCTAAACGAACACCAACTCGAAGAGGCCTGCATAGGTTGGTTTCAGGAAACCGGCTGGCACTATGTGCATGGGCCAGACATCGCGCCCGAGGGCGCGCATCCGGAGCGCGCCGATTACCGGCAGGTGATCCTGCGCGAGCGGCTGCTGGCGGCGCTTGCGCGCATCAACCCACAGATTCCAACTGCTTCGCTGGAACAGGCCGCGCATATCGTGCAAACCATCAGCGAGCCGCAGGCGGTGCTGCGCAACCGCAGCTTTCATCGGCTGCTGCTTGCAGGTGTGGATGTGGAATTTACGGTAGGGGAGAAAAAGAAAACCGACCTAGTACAGCTGATCGACTTCGCCAACCCGCAACGCAATGAATTTTTGGTCATCAATCAATTCACGGTTACCGGCAGCAAACAGCCGCGGCGGCCTGATTTAGTGGCCTTCGTCAATGGCCTACCGCTCGCGGTCATCGAGCTCAAAAACCCGGCCAACGAGCAGACCGACATCTGGGATGCCTTCAACCAGCTGCAAACCTACAAGGAAGAAATCAGCGACCTGTTCAACAGCAACGAGGCGCTGGTGGTGAGCGATGGCTGGACGGCGCGGGTGGGTTCGCTCACCGCCAATGCCGAACGGATGATGCCTTGGCGCACCATTGCCAACGAAAACGATCGCCCGCGCCTGCAACTGGAGCTGGAAACCTTAGTGCGCGGCTTTTTTCAACCGGCGCTCTTTCTCGATTACCTGCGCTACTTTGTGTTGTTTGAGCAGGATGGCGATGCCGTCATCAAGAAGATTGCGGGCTACCACCAGTTTCATGCCGTGCGCGAGGCGGTGCGGGCGACGGTGATTGCGGCCAGTTCCCCCGTTGGCGTGCAGGAAGAGCGCGCCACGTACGGTAAGGAAGTGCTACCGGGCTCACGCAAGGCCGGTGTGGTGTGGCATACCCAGGGCTCCGGCAAGAGCATCACCATGGCCTGCTATGCGGGCAAGCTGCTGCAGCAGCCGGAAATGAAGAACCCCACGCTGGTAGTGGTAACCGACCGTAACGATCTGGACGGCCAACTCTTTGCCACCTTTTGTGCCGCCAGCGACTTGCTCAAGACGACGCCTTTGCAGGCGGGCAGCCGAGATGAGCTGCGCGAGATGCTGGCCTCGCGGCAGGCAGGCGGCATCATTTTCACCACGGTGCAAAAATTCGCCCTCCTCGATGCCGAAGACCAGCACCCGCTGCTCTCCGCGCGCGCCAATGTCGTCGTCATATCCGATGAGGCGCACCGCAGCCAGTACGGTACCAAGGGGCGCTTTGACGAAAAAGCGGGCAAGTATGTGTTTGGCTATGCCAAGCACCTGCGCGATGCGCTGCCCAATGCCACCTTCATTGGCTTTACCGGCACGCCAATTGCGCTCGAAGACAAAGACACCCGCGCGGTGTTTGGCGACTACGTCAGCATCTACGATATTCAGGATGCCGTGGACGATGGCGCTACGGTACCCATCTACTACGAGAGTCGCCTAGCCAAACTGGACGTGAAACAAGCCGAAATCGACGCCCTCAATGCCCGGGTAGACGAGGTCGTGGAAGACGAAGAGGACATCGCCAGCCGCGAAAAGACCAAAAGCGACTGGGCGGCGCTGGAAAAGCTGGTGGGGGCAGCACCGCGTTTGGCACAGATAGCGCAGGATTTGGTCGAGCATTTCGAGACCCGCAGCAGCACACTCGATGGCAAGGCCATGATCGTGTGCATGAGCCGCGACATCTGCGCCCAACTCTACCAAGCCATCGTCGCCTTGCGTCCCGACTGGCACGACGACGATCCGGAAAAAGGTGCCATCAAGGTCATCATGACCGGTTCGGCGGCCGACAAGGAGCTGCTGCAGCCGCATCTGTACAGCAAACAAGTCAAAAAACGGCTGGAAAAGCGCTTCAAGGATGCCAACGACCCGCTACGGCTGGTGATTGTGCGCGACATGTGGCTCACCGGCTTTGATGCACCCTGCTGCCACACCATGTATGTGGACAAGCCCATGAAAGGCCACAACCTGATGCAGGCCATTGCGCGGGTGAACCGGGTGTTCAAGAACAAGCCCGGCGGCCTGGTGGTGGACTACATCGGCATCGCCAACGAGCTCAAGGCCGCGCTCAAAACCTACACCGAGGCCAAAGGCAAGGGTGATCCCACCCACAACGCCGCCGAAGCGCTGGCGGTATTGCTGGAAAAGATCGACATCCTGCGCGGCATGATGCACGGCTTTGATTACAGCGACTTTGAGACGGAGGCGACGGCCCTGCTGGTGCCCTGCGCCAACCACCTGCTCGGGCTGAAGGATGGCAAGCAGCGCTTTCTCGACACCATGGTCGCCGTAAACAAGGCCTACGCCCTCTGCGGCACCCTCGACGAGGCCGCCGCGCTGCGTAAGGAAATCGCCTTTTTCTCGGCGATCAAGACGGCCATCACCAAGTTCACCACCGTCGATCAAAAACGCGCCAACGAAGCCAAAAACAGCGCACTCAAGCAGATTCTCGACAATGCCATCGTTGCCGATGGTGTGGCCGATATTTTCGCCCTGGCGGGGCTCGACAAGCCCAATATCGGCCTGCTGTCGGACGCGTTTCTCGAAGACGTGCGGCAGATGGAAAGCCGTAATCTGGCCGTGGAACTCCTCGAGAAACTGCTGCGCGATGAGATCAAGGCGCGGGCACGCAACAATGTGGTGCAAGAGAAAAAATACGGCGACCGCCTGCTCGAAACCCTGCGCAGATACCACAACCGCGCCATCGAGACGGCGCAGGTCATCGAAGAATTGATCCAAATGGCCAAGGAGTTCCAGCAGGTGCTGGAGCGCGAGACGGCACTGGGCCTGAGCCCCGACGAAATCGCCTTCTATGACGCGCTCGCCAACAACGAAAGCGCCGTACGCGAACTCGGCGACGAGATCCTAAAGAAGATTGCCGTCGAGATCACCGAAAAACTGCGCGCCAGCACTACCGTGGATTGGCAGGTGCGCGAAAGCGTACGGGCGCGACTGCGCATCCTGGTACGGCGCACCCTGCAAAAATGGAAGTATCCGCCCGACCAGCAAGCCGATGCCGTAGAATTGGTACTGCAGCAGGCCGAGTCCCTGGCCAACGCCTGGAGCGAGTAGCCGGCCCGTCCGCCCCAATGCTGGCCATTCGCCTGCATAAGTTCACAAACCTTTGGCACTTCTTTGGCGAGGGAGGAGTGCCATGCAGGTTCAACATGTCGGGTACCGGATCCGGGGGTTTTACCGGGTA
>NZ_JAVRKK010000186.1:0-3493 GCF_031962545.1 Candidatus Igneacidithiobacillus taiwanensis | reverse complement strand
TTCCTGGTGGACCGCTTACTGCCGCAATCCCACCTTCGAGCATCATGGCTTGTGTCTCCACAACGCGGCGCTGCGTTTTGTCCATGGAGTACGAATTGCTCATCTGCCCCAGGTGCATCCCCATGGCATGAACACGCTCATCGCCGCTGATGCCCGTCTGTAAAAAGATCGCTTCATTTGCATGTGGGTCTGCATAGCGAATGGCAATTTGCGGTAGTGGCTTTCCATTCTGAAATCGCTCAACGATGTGGTCATACGCCACGAGCATTGGTCCGGTGATTTGTGTCCGGTTCACATTTGCCGGATTGGTCGGGATGAACAGCACGCTCTTTTCTGTGATCCAGCCTTCCGGCAATCTTTTGTCGAGTTGCTCTGCGACTGTCGCGCCACCATCGACACTCCACCGTGCATCCGTGATGATCTGGGTGATGCGATCCACCATCGCAATCGCCATCTGCCACTGATCTTCCCATGGCAAGTCCTCGATCAATTTTCCGTCGGCATCTTGCATCATGGCGCGCTCACTGATGCGCCAGTCCGCGCTCTCCGGTGACGCAAGATTGAAAGGCGAGAACAACATTGCTCGTTGCAACCATGGACCCGTGATTTCAAAGTCTGGTGTCACCATTCCGTTGTCATCGACTTCCACGGGTACGAGGATCGTCGGCACGATTCAGCGTAACCCTTCGCGTCCCGTCATTCGGAAAACACCGCTGAAGCCGAGCAAAAAATTTCCGCCACGCGCACGTCCGATGCCACGCAAGACTTCCTTGCTGATGACCCATTCACTCGGTGATGTACCGTTCAACAGAAACGCATCCCGCGTCCCTTCACCCACTTCGATGTGTGCGTAGGCGGACTCCGAAACTGCCTGTCTCCAATATCGCGCGACGTGCACTTGCTCTTTCATTTTTCCTCCCATCCTTTTCTGTCAAAACGTCACTCGTGGTTCTTCCCGATGTTCTTTACTTGATCCTTCACGCCTTTCCTGCACTTGCTGCCAAACTCAAAATGCCGGTGCCAACTTGCGTCGCTGCCCACGCTGCGAGTGAGCCCAGTGGGATGATCCCGAAGTAGATGAGCAGTACGATCAGCAGCACGATGAGTACGATCAGCAAAATGCCCTTGAGGGTGTTGCCAGTGCTGTTCGCTTTGCTGTGGTGTTCTGCTTGCTGCTGCTGCTGCTGCCGATTCCCCTTGCTCTGTCCCGTCCAAGACTCGATATCACTTTTCGTGTTCCTGATGGTTGCAGAGGCCCGGTCCCAAACATTTTTCCCCCAGTCGCTAATGTCATGCGCCGCATCTTCCAGTCTCCTCCTGAGTGTGGATGTGTAATGGTCGCCGTTGAGGTAGTTCTCCATCGGGACAAATACGGGGACGTTCACGCCGCACTTTACTCCTGGGATTGTCACATGGATCCCGATGGTCTCCATCACCTTTACACCGTAGTTGCATTCAATTCCTGGGTATTGGCCACCTGAGTTGTAAATCGACAGGGCATGTACCGCCCTTAGCGTTGCTGGCGTGATCCCGCTTGTGTCTTGCCATGCGCTGCGGAATACCCATGATCCGGCTCCAATGTTGTCGCACGGGTTAAAGAGTTGGTCTACTGTGAATCTTCCTAGATGTGTCGAGTTGATTTGCATTATCCCCATGTCAATGTTGTGACCTTCACCTAGCAGCTGAGTGGCTTTGGCAATTGCTTGTTGTGCGTTGTGCAAGTAGAAGTCGTTTGGCAAATGTTCCTTAAGTAGGGTGTTGTCATTGATCACCCATGGATCGCGTCCACTCTCCACATTCGAAATTGCTACTAGCATGATTGGCGGATCTTGGTAGGTGTCGCATTTCTGGTAGATCTGCGGAACTGGTACCGTAACTGGGATCCCATCCTCCGTTTGTGGTGCGGCTGTTTGCTGTGATGGCTGTGTCGATGACGAAGGTGTTGCCGATGCTGCCAGCAATGGCCCTGCCCATAGGGCCATGGCTGATGCGAGCATAACTTTTCCTGCGTTCTGTCGGCAGATTCTCTCTATTTTGCTTTTAAGACTATACTCTCGTGAATATTTGTGTGGTCTCATACCATTTTCTATCCTACTGTTTTTGCTGGTGTCTGCATTTTTCAGGCCACTGTTACGTTGCTCCAACATATATAAACTATCGAACAGATTTTGCAGTTATGTTTCATTGTCTGTATTGAATTGTTTTTGCTGGTCTTAATTGTCTGCATAACTAGATTTACCTCCGGTTTACTATATACTGCCGGAAAAATCATATCGTTAAGGTTTTTTTTCTATCCATCGCATTGTTATCACTGCTATTTAGTGTCGGCATTTTCGTGAGAACGCTCACCACGGCTGCCATTTTAATTTTTGGCGAAATCATCGCTAAGTGGAAACTAGGTTCTGGTCCAAATGGATTAGGCATCATCAATGCCGACAGTCGCACCCTTGCGAAACAGTTGGTTGTGTCAAAATATGTGTATTGTTTTTTTAACACCATTTTTTTAACGTAGCTCCTTGTTTTTATTGTTTGTCGCTGTCTTCATTTTTTCCTCTTGCTTGATCAAGAAGTGCAGTCTGCGAGCAGCCTTGCTATCTGGTCCGTCCCGCCTAGCACGCTCTTCGATGCGCTCGCGGATCTTCTTCCTGCGTGCTTCCTGTCTCTTTTTCTCTTTGAGCTTTGCGAGGTACTCCGCCTTTTTTGCCTTGGCCTCGGCCTCGGCCTGCGCATCTTTTGCAGTGTCTTTCTTCTTCTTCGGACCAGGCATCACCAGTGGATTGGTGGGCTCGTCGGAGAGGGCCCGATCCGCGTGATCGATGATCCGGACCGCATCATTTTTGGCGTGGACGTAGTCGAGCAGTGCATCGCTGAACGGCACGGCAATTGCCAAGTATTCGTCCACATGGCGTTGTGTCTCGCGGTAGTTCGTATCGTTTCTTGCGAGGTCGGCGTCTGCTCGCAGGAATGCCCGAGTCACTCGTTTGGGTGCTTTGAGATACCCTACGATCATGTCTTTTTTGCCTGGAGCATGCAGTTTCTTTTCCCTGCAAAAGAAAGTCGGGTGGTGCATTCTCGGATTGAACGTCCCGTTCTTGTCCGGTTTCCAAGAAAATTTGTCGTAAAAGGTATAAAGCCACTCAAAACCTGTTATGATCCAAGTAACTCTCCGTCTGGTTCTGACGAGAGTGAGTGATCCGGCTTTACCGTATGGACCGTATGCTTGTGCATAAACCTGTGTGTTAGCGCACAACCATTTGGTGTATTCGTCAAGGACCAAGACGGCATTGTCGATGACTTCGGCATCTTCCGTTTTCTTCTTCGCCATCTCCGTAATCTTGGCGTGTGCCTGCACGATGTCTGAGATTTCTGGATGCCTTTGCAGGCTGTCATTCATTAGGTCGACAATGCCGTCGATGGCTTTCTGTGCTGCATCCATGACGCGATTTCGATGCTCCAAAAGATTCAGCGTGACTTTGACAATGGCTTCCAGTAC
>NZ_JAVRKK010000185.1:0-3522 GCF_031962545.1 Candidatus Igneacidithiobacillus taiwanensis | reverse complement strand
CATCGGCAAAGTCTCCGCCGGCCTCAAGCACCAGTAAACCGGCCTCAACGGCGGGCCGGTTCACTTCCACGTTCGTGGCAGCCAGTAGCGCCCGGATCGCGCTAGCCACGTCGGCTTGCTGGAATCCATAGACGCGAAGCAGCACCCAAACGAATTCGCATAAACACGGCAGCGCGACCGCGATCAACTCGGCGTCGGTCAAGACTGCGGCGGCGACAGCCGCTTGTGCCGGATCGTCACATACAACAGCACGCACGAGGACGTTGGTATCGACTGCGACCCTCATCGCTTACCGGCCCACCCTTGAGCAGCCGCTTCGTTGATTTCCTCAAGGGTGGCAACCTTTTGCGTTTTGCCCGCAAGCATGCCGACAAAGCTGGCTATCGTCCCCGCAGGCCGCGCCGCCTTGAGCATGCCCCGACCATCTGGCAGCAAGTCCAACTCGATCTTATCGCCTGGCCTGATGCCGAGATGTTGCAGCACGTCTTTCCGAAACGTCACTTGTCCCCGCCTGGTCACGGTCAATATGGTCATGGTGATGTGCCCTCGCAATCTCGTGGGTTGATTCTCGACATAGTAATGCAAAAACGCCTTACTGTCACTTGGAACAGAAATGAACAAAGCCATCGCTCTGAATACGGTATTCCATATGCACCCGCCAACCAAAACGTCAGGCTGCAAACGCCATGCATGCGCGCATGGCAGCGGTTCAACCGCTGCGCGTGGGTTACCTTTGCGACGCGGCAACTAGCCAACATGGCCACTAGAATTGGTGTGAACTTTTTCACATTTGGTGCGGCGATGAAATCGGCTTACATGCGCTTTTTAAGCCTTGTGCGGATGGCAAGTTCGCTGCCTGGCATGCCTGCGCTCGACCCCGTTGAGGAACGGCTGCTCAACCAGTTCGCCTCCTTTTGGGGCAACGACTATCAGCCGACGGTGCTTGAAGCCCTCACGATTGACCCAGGCATCTCCCGACGCACCGTGCAGCGACGCATTGATGGCCTACGCGACAAGGGCATGATCCGCTACCAGTCCGATCCGAACGACCAGCGCATCAAACGCATTGCGCCAACCGATCTCGCCATCAAGTACTTTTCCCGCTACGATCAACTGCTGAATTCAGCGATCCAGAACAAGTAGTTTTGCACGCCGGCGCCAAATCCCGCTTCCCTCGCCCGACCCTCGCGGATGCGGGTGCTGCGGCCATCACGGCGTTGATCTGGATTGGCGCGTTTTACCTAAACGAATGGGTGTTCTTCTCCACCGAGAAGACGGCATTCGTCAACCTGATCTTCTTGCCAGCGGGTGTTCGCATTCTGGCCGTGCTGATTCTCGGCTGGCCTGCCGCGGTCGGCTTGTTCTTCGGCTCGCTCATCACGGCAGCACCCATCTGGCACCTGCCCGCAGCCATCATTCCTGGCGTCATCTCAGCGCTTGGCCCTGCCGCTGCCGTCTTCATCGGCACCCGTTCGATGCGTCTGCGCGACGACCTCAGCGGAATCAACGTACGACAAATGGCGCTGATCTCCATCGCGGACGGCCTGTTTAACGCGGTTCCGAGCAACCTGTTCTTCTGGGCGCAACATCGCATCGTGTCGCCCTGGGAGGACGTGCTGCCCATGTTCGTGGGTGATCTGCTAGGCACCTTTGCCCTGCTCTACGCCGGCGCATTCATGCTGCGCCTTGCCCTGAAACTGCGCTCGCAGTAGAGACGGCCACGCGCATCAACTTTCGGCATTTGGTTTGGGGCAAGGAGAGAGCAACTTGCGGTTGCGACAGCGCTTTCCTGCGCTATCATGGTGGCCACTCTGTCTACCAAGTGTGGCAGCACCAGAATTTAGATGCGCCGCACAACAGGCAAGGCGGATGTCGAATCCGAATCAGACGTCAATTGCGCAATTCCATTGCACGAATGAGGGCTACATCATGAAAAAAACGAAGGGATCATTTTTCCGCCACGTTCTCGGGGGGCTTGCTGCCATCGGCATCCTCACGGCGTTCGTTCCGGCAGCCACTGCTGGGTTGCCGACAAGCGGCACCTGCGGCATGCTGACAACGAGTCACCATTTATTCTTGAACGCCACCGGCACAATCAGCAACGGCAGTTATAAATCTAATGCGATCGGACCTAATAGCGTAGGTTTGTCATTGCTCGCGGAGATCAACTTCAGCAATAAAACCATTTATGTCAATGGCGTAGAAGCGTACAATAACAGTACCACTGGCGGCCCAACGAGTTATGTACCCGGTGCAAGCGGACAAGGCACGTTTACAGTGGTGAATAACGCGACAAAACTGCCAGACGTCACCCAGATTCAGGTAAATCTACCAGAAGGTACGAGGACTTTTAATCTTCTGCCTGTAAATTCCGGTAATACCATCCTAGTCCAGGAACAGGACGGGAATTTTGTTGGTGTCTGCCAGATGGAATAAGTTGCTGTCACGAAGCAGTGAACCATGAAAACAAAGAGAAAAATGCCATGAAACGAGCAAAAATCCTTGGGGCGGTTGCCCTGATCATGGGGACGCTGCTCCTCGCCGGGTGTGGGGGTGGAGGCGGTGGAGGTGGAAGCTCCACTGATATGGCAACCCAAAACTCTTCGGCAGCCACTGTTGCCGTCGTGACAACAGCCATGTAGTTGGGACGCCGTAAGAAACCCAATTTCGATCCGGGAAGAGTTGGATGGAAATAAGTTCAACCTAGCTTTCAATGAGAATGGCTGGAGAGCATTGTTCCGGAATCATGTGGTGCATTTAGACACTATCCTCGACAGTAACCGTCGATGCGACCGAGTAAAATTGAACACACACCGGATACGCATTTAAATTAAGTCCCGCTCAAGGCGGGACTTTTTGTTGGTGCCGATGGCGTCACGCCACCTTCGGCAAGTTCGTGAATAGGCGCGGTTGGCTCGGTTGCGAACAATAGGCACCTCTCCCCGCCGGGCAGGAAAAAGTCTCAACCACGCGCCTCGAGCTGCCCGGCGAGTTTTGCCGCCCGCTCTCTTGCCTCATCGCGCTCGGCTCGAGCTTGCGCGGCTTACTGCTTCATCTGCTCGGCGCAGCTCAAGCGGTCGGTGCAAGCCTCGAGCTTGGTCGCCATCACGGCAGCCTGCTGCTCAGCGGCGATGCGGGCCTGCTGCGCTTCGGTGAGTGCCGCACATCCTCGTATTCGGCCTGTTCAGTCTTGGCCGTTTGTGGGAGACCATGGCGCGGGCATGCCGTATTTGGTGCACAGGTCATTGATGGCCTCGCCTAAAAGCTCGTTGAGCCGCCGGTCGGTTTTTGCCTCGAGCATCTTGAGCGCCCGCCGCACTTCGGGCGCATAGTGCGCCCCGATCAAGACAGTGCCAGCTTTGCGCCGCCGCGCCGGTGCCGTAGCCGGAGCTGCGGTCTGCTGGAGCGCTGCGCTGAGCGCGCCCTGTGTTTTCACTTTTGCCATGGTGCGATCGACTTATAAGACGCTGGATATATATGAGTATAGAGTGATGATCTCTGCTGCCGCCTTGCCGCTGCTGT